>JANMYG010000489.1:0-11889 GCA_031381865.1 Betaproteobacteria bacterium
ATCGACATGCTGGTGGTGGCGACCAACGAGAACGACGTGCTCGACGAGTTCTTTCGCACCGGGGTGTACCGCGTGCGCAGCAGCGCGGACACCCACGAGACCTCCAGCCCGTCGATGGATATTTCCAAGGCGTCCAACTTCGAGCGCTTTGTCTTCGACCTGTTGGGCCGGGACGCCGCGAAGGTTGGCGAACTGTTCTCACACCAGTTGCCCGAACACGGGTTCTTCGATCTCAGCGCCGATCCGGCGTTTCGCCACGCCGCAGAACGCTTCGGTTTCGCCAGTGGCCGCAGTACCCACGCCGACCGGCTCAATACGATCCGCGACACCTATGCGCGCTTTCATACCGTGATCGACACCCACACCGCCGATGGCGTCAAGGTGGCGCGCGAGCACGTGGCGCCCAAGATGCCGATGATCGTGCTGGAGACCGCCTTGCCGATCAAGTTCGCGCAAACCATCGTGGAGGCACTGGGGCGCGAGCCCGACCGGCCGGCGCGATTCGAGGACATCGAGTTGCGGCCGAAACGCGTGCTGGTGATGCCGGCGCGGGTGGACGCCATCAAGGCCTTCATTGCCCGAGCCTGTGAAGCACCGGCGCGAGTGCATCCCGACCCCGGGCGCCTGGCATTGCCGGCCGAGAAACCGGTTGCATGATGGTCCAGCGCCCGGTCCTGAAGCCCCTGGACGACGCCTTGGCCGAGTTGCTGGCGTTCGCGCGTCCACTGGCTGGAGTCGAACGCGTTTCGACTTTCGACGCCGATGGCCGGGTGCTGGCGCAAGACGTCGTATCGGCGCTCCAGGTGCCGCCGCAGGACAACAGCGCCATGGATGGTTACGCGCTCCGGTGCGCGGATGTGCGCCAGCCCGGCGCACAGTTGACCGTCACGCAGCGCATTGCCGCCGGCGGCACCGGTGCACCACTGCATGCCGGCGGTGCCGCGCGCATCTTTACCGGGGCGCCGATTCCGGCTGGCGCCGATGCGGTCGTGATGCAGGAAGACTGCGAACTGCCTGGCCGGCTGCTGCCGTCCGGGCAGGCGGCGAACGACACGCCGATGCTGCGCGTCAACATGGTGCCGGAGCCGGGCCAATGGATCCGTCGGGCCGGCGAAGACGTTCGTCGCGGGTCGATCGTCCTGGCCCGCGGGCAGCGCCTGACACCGGCCGGGCTCGGACTGGCGGCCAGTGTCGGGATGGACCGGCTCGAGGTCGCGTGCAGGCCGCGCGTGGCGCTGTTTTCCACCGGCGACGAACTTGTGATGCCCGGTGATGTCGCTCCGGCGGACATGCGCCCGGGCGCGATCTACAACTCCAACCGCTTCTTCCTGCGCGCCCTGTTGCTGCGCCTGGGTTGCGCCGTGACCGACATGGGCATCGTGCCAGACCAACGTGCGGCGACGGTCGACGCATTGCGCAATGCGTCGTTGCAGCACGACCTGGTGCTCACCAGCGGAGGGGTTTCGGTCGGGGAGGAGGACCACATCAAGCCGGCCGTGCTGGCGCTCGGAAAACTCGACCTGTGGCAAATCGCCATCAAGCCCGGAAAACCCTTTGCTTATGGCTCGGTAGGGCCGGCGCATTTCATCGGCCTGCCGGGCAATCCGGTGTCGAGTTTCGTGACCTTTCTGCTGCTCGTGCGCCCGTTCCTGCTCAGCTTGCAGGGCATGCAGGATGTCGGTACCAGCACGGTGCCGATGCGGGCCGATTTCGACTGGCCCAAGGCGGACCGCCGGCGCGAGTTCCTGCGCGTGCGGCGCAACGCGCAAGGCGGGCTCGACCGCTTCGCCAACCAGAGCTCGGGCGTGCTGACCTCGGCGGTCTGGGGTGATGGCCTGGTCGACAACCCGCCGGACAACACCATTGCCCAAGGCGACAGCGTGCCGTTCATCGCGTTTTCCGCGCTGTTTTCCTGAGGCGCCCGCGATGCAACTCACCGTGCGCTACTTCGCCTCCGTTCGCGAGACCATCGGCCTTGGCAGCGAGCAGGTGCAAACGTCGTCGGCGACATTGGCCATGCTGCGCGACGAACTGATTGGCCGTGGCGCACCTTATGCGCAGGGCCTGGCGCGTGGCAGGAGCCTGCGCATGGCGCTCGACCATGTCATGCGCGACGAGTCGGCGACCCTGAGCGACGGCGCCGAGGTGGCGTTCTTTCCGCCCGTCACCGGCGGCTGAAGCCGACCGGGTCGAACCTGATCGTGCCGGTGGCTCGTGCCGGGTCATGCTGGTGGCTTGTTCCGGGTCGTGCCGGGTCGTTGCGGGTCGTGCTGGTGGCTCGTTGCGGGTCGTCGCGGTGGCTCGCGTTACGCGCGAAGCCGGTACCGGCAGCGGTGCCAAATTGCAGCGCCACGGTGCCACAATCACGCCATGTCCTTGCCGCGCGTATCGGTCCAGACCGCCGACTTCGATCTCGGCGCTGAAGTCGCGCGGCTGCGCGCCAACGATTGCCGGGTCGGCGCCGTGTGCAGTTTCGTGGGCACGGTGCGTGACCGCAACGATGGTGCTTCGGTCGATACGCTCGAGCTCGAACACTATCCCGGCATGACCGAGCGGGCGATCGAAGCGATGATCGACGAGGCGCATCGGCGCTTCGACATCTACGCGGCCCGGGTGGTCCACCGCGTCGGCCTGCTGCGTCCGCTGGACCAGATCGTGCTGGTGGCGGTCACCTCGGCGCACCGGGGCGAGAGCTTTCGCGCTTGCGAATTCCTGATGGACTACCTCAAGACCCAGGCCCCGTTCTGGAAGAAGGAGCAGACGCCCGAGGGCGCGCGCTGGGTCGATGCCCGCGTCGCGGACGATGCGGCGTTGGCGCGCTGGGGCATCGCGGCCACCAACGGAGCCTGAGCGGCGCAGTTGCCGTTTGCGCTGCCTTGCGGCAGCCTTCCCGCGCGAGCCTTGCTGCGATGCGCTCCGCGTCGCGGTGCATCTCCTGCTGTGCCACCGCCCCCACCCAAGCGATCCGACGGTTTGGCAAGTTCGGGGCGAAAGCGCGGGTTGCGTGCGACCGCGCTGCGCGCCGTGTACTGGTGATCGTGGTGCTTCAGACGGCGCCTCAGGTGGATGCGCGGCTTTCACCCGCATTCGAGTTAATGTATTCTTGATGTATACAAAGAGTCGCCAATTTCGCAAAAAATTGGTTTATGTTTGGTTTTTGAATGCATAATGCCGCTCAGTTGTATTCATTCGATTGTTGATGAATACTTGGCGCGACAGTCTTGTTCACTAATGAAAGGTGCTTGAGCCATGAACCAACGAAGTCTGGAAAACCTGCTGGGTGGTACTGAAGATACCGTCGCGCTGCTGCGCAACTCCCAAATCGGGGCCTACGTTTACCCGGTGGTCCCGTCCGAGTTCTCGAACTGGCGCGACGAGCAGCGTGGCTGGCGCAAGACCGCCGTGTTGTTCGACCAGACGCACCACATGGCGGAGATCACGGTCAAAGGCCCGGACGCGCTCAAGCTGATGTCGTATCTCACCATCAACAGCTTCACCGGATTTGTACCGAACCGGGCCAAGCAGATGGTGCCCTGCAGCCACGATGGTTTCGTCATCGGCGACGGCATCCTGTTTTATCTGGCCGAGAACGAGCTGCTGTTCGTCGGGCGCGCGCCCACGGTGAACTGGATCCAGTTCCATGCCGAAACCGGTGGCTACAAGGTCGACGTGATCCGGGATGATCGTTCACCGTCCCACCCGCGCGGCAAGGCGGTCACGCGACGCCACTACCGGTTTCAGGTGCAGGGGCCGAATGCCGAGCAGATCCTCAACAAGATCAATGGCGGGCCGATCCCCGACGTGAAATTCTTCACCATGGACCACATCACCATCAAGGGCCAGAAGGTGCGTGCGCTGCGCCATGGCATGGCGGGCGCGCCGGGGCTGGAATTGTGGGGACCTTACGCAGAGGGCGATGCCATTCGGGAGGCCATATTGGAGGCCGGCGCAGAGTTCGGGATCGTCGCGGTGGGGTCGCGCGCCTACGCCAGCAACACGCTGGAGTCCGGGTGGATTCCGTCGCCTCTGCCCGCCGTCTACACCGGCGCGTCGATGAAGCCGTACCGCGAATGGCTGCCGGCGAGCGGTTACGAAGGCACCGGTTCGATTGGCGGCAGCTTTGTAGGCAAGAGCATCGAAGACTATTACCTGACGCCGTTCGAACTGGGTTATGGCCCCTTCATCAAGTTCGACCATGATTTCGCCGGTCGGGAGGCGCTGGAGAAGATGCTCGCGGACAAGCGTCCGCAAAGGAAGAAGGTGACCTTCGAGTGGAGCAGCGAGGACCTTGCGAAGATCTTCGCTTCGCTCACCAGCCGCACCGACAACTGCAAGTTCTTCGACCTGCCGAACGCCAACTACGCGTCGTCGTCGTACGACCGGGTCATGCGGGGCGACAAGGTGGTGGGCTTTTCGATGTTCACCGGCTACAGCGACAACGAAAACGTCGCGCTGTCGCTGGGCGTGGTGGATGCGGACGTCAACACCGGCGACGTGCTCACCCTGGTCTGGGGCGAGGAAAACGGTGGCACGAAAAAGCCGACCGTCGAACGGCACAAGCAGATGGACGTTCGGGTGCGTGTCGCCGCGACGCCGTATGCGCGCGATGCGCGCGAGGGCTACCACCAAGGCTGGCGCTCGCGCCAGGCCTGACCGGATGTCGATGGTTCCGAACACACGCTGATGGAGACCACGACCAGCGCCAACACGCTGCGGGAGGAGCCTTCCTCGGCGAACGTCACGGGCGGCACCGAGACGGCCCAGGTTCGGGCCCAACTTCGCCTGCGCGAGATGATCCTGGCCGGCGAGCTGCCCGGTGGCGCCCGGATCGCCGAACTGGCGATCGTGGAGAAACTGGGCGTGTCGCGCACACCGATTCGCGCGGCCCTGATGCGGCTGGAGCAGGAGGGATTGCTCGAAGCCCTGCCCAACGGTGGTTATGCGGTCAGGATCTTTTCGGAGCGTGACGTATCCGAGGCCATCGAGTTGCGCGGAACGCTCGAAGGCCTCTGCGCACGGCTGGCCGCCGAGCGCGGAGCGCCACCGGTGGTGCTCGCTGAAGCGCAGGCTTGCCTGCGCTCCTTCGATGCGGTGCTGGCGGTGGATGCCCTCGACGACGATGCTTTTTCGCGCTACATCGCGCTGAACGCCCGGTTCCACGGTCTGCTCGCGGAGATGGCGGGCAGCAACGTGATCAGCAAGGAACTCGAGCGCGTTTGCGGTCTGCCGTTTGCCTCACCCTCGGGCTTCGTGGTGGCGCAGGCCAATTCGCCGCGTGCCCGCGACATGCTGATGATCGCTCAGGACCAGCATTGGCAAGTGCTCGATGCCATCGAGCACCGGGAGGGGAGCCGGGCCGAAAGCCTGATGCGTGAACATTCGCGGATTGCGCAGCGCAACCTCAAGGACGCGCTGCACGGCAACCAGCCGATGCCCGGTGTGCGCCTGATCCGAAAAAGGAACGCCTGAAGGCGTTTTCGAATGCCCTATGCTGCTGCGTTGACAATTACCCAGGAGACCTGAAATGCAAAAGAGAGCCTTTATCCGCTCGGTGGTGGCTGCCGCCGCGGCGCTCGCGGCCGTGCCTTCGATGGCGCAGGACAACAAGTTCCGGATTGGCCTGATCCTGCCCATGACCGGGCCTTTCGGATCCACCGGGCGCCAGATCGAGAACGGCGTGCGCCTGTACATGGCGCAGTACGGCGACAAGGTGGCGGGCCGGCCGGTGGAAATCATCCTCAAGGACGACACCGGCGTGCCCGACATCACCAAGCGCCTGGCGCAGGAACTGGTGGTCAACGACAAGGTCGACGTGCTGGCCGGTTTCGGTCTCACGCCACTGGCGCTGGCCACGGCGCCGATCGCGACCCAGTCCAAGACGCCGATGGTGATCATGGCCGCGGCGACTTCCATCATCACCGAGGCCTCGCCCTACATCATCCGCACCAGCATGACCCTGCCCCAGGTCACTCTGGGCGTGGCTGAATGGGCACCCAAGAACGGCATCAAGAAGGTGGTCAGCCTGGTCACGGACTATGGCCCGGGCATCGATGCCGAGAAGACCTTCCGCGAACGCTTCCTGCTCAACGGGGGCCAGATGCTGGCCGAATTGCGTGTGCCGCTGCGCAACCCCGACTACGCTCCGTTCCTGCAGAAGGTGCGCGACCTCAAGCCCGACGCGCTGTTTGTGTTCGTGCCGGCCGGCGGCGGTACGGCGCTGCTCAAGCAGTTTGCCGAGCGCGGGCTCGACAAGGCGGGCATCAAGCTGATCGGCGAGGGCAGCGTGGCCGACGACGAGATCCTCAACGACATGGGCGACGTGGCGCTCGGTCTGGTCACCTCGCACCCCTATTCGGCCTCGCACAACTCGCCGGCCAACAAGAAGTTCGTCGAAGCGTTCATGAAGCAGAGCAAAGGCATCCGGCCCAACTTCTTCGGGGTGGCGGCCTACGATGGCATGCGCGTGATCTACGAGGCGGTCAAGGCGACCAAAGGCGCTGGCAAGGGCGAGGCGCTGGTCGACGCCATGAAGGGCCAGATCTTCGAGAGCCCGCGGGGCCCGATCTACATCGACGCGCAGACCCGCGACATCGTGCAAAACGTGTATATCCGCCGTGTGGAACGCGTCAACGGACAGCTCTACAACATGGAGTTCGACGTATTGAAGGACGTCAAGGACCCGGCCAAGACCGGCAAATAGACCCCCGGATCGTGGCCCACGAGGCTGCACGGCCCGGCCCGCGCGGCTGACCCCCAACCCCCGATGGAGACACCATGCAAAAAAGAAGCTTCCTGACGATCGCCACACTGGCGCTGGGCGTTCTGTCCGCCCCGCATGTCTTGGCGCAGGACAACAAGTTCCGGATCGGTCTGATCCTGCCGATGACCGGGCCGTTTGCATCCACCGGCAAGCAGATCGACGCCGCTGTGAAGCTCTACCTGGCGCAGAACGGCGATACGTTCGCGGGCAAGAAGATCGAGGTGATCCTGAAGGACGACGCCGGCACGCCCGACACGACCAAGCGCATCGCGCAGGAGATGGTCGTCAACGACAAGGTCAACGTGCTGGCCGGTTTTGGCCTGACGCCGCTGGCCCTGGCAACGGCGCCCATTGCCACCCAGTCCAGTACCCCGATGGTGGTGATGGCGGCGGCCACCTCCAGCATCACCGAAGCCTCGCCGTTCATCATCCGCACCAGTTTCACGCTGCCGCAGGCGGCCGTGGGCATCGCCGACTGGGCGCCCAAGAACGGCATCAAGACCGTCGTCACGCTGGTGTCCGACTACGGCCCTGGCATCGACGCCGAGCGCTTCTTCAAGGACCGTTTCTTGTTCAATGGCGGCAAGGTCACCGACAGCCTGCGCGTGCCGTTGCGCAACCCCGATTTCGCGCCGTTCCTGCAGAAGGTGCGCGACCTCAAACCCGACGCGATGTTCGTTTTTGTTCCCTCGGGCGCGGGCGCGGCCGTCATGAAGCAGTTCACCGAGCGCGGCATGGACAAGGCCGGCATCAAGCTGATCGGCCCGGGCGACGTGGTCGATGACGACATCCTCAACGGCATGGGTGACGCCACGCTCGGCACCGTCACGTCGCACCACTACTCGGCCGCGCACAAGTCGCCCACCAACCAGAAGTTCGTCGACGCCTTCCAGAAGGCCAACAACGGCCTGCGTCCCAACTTCATGGCCGTGGGCGGCTACGACGGCATGCGGGTGATCGTCGAAGCGCTCAAGGCCACCAAGGGTGGCAATGGTGGAGGCGTGGGGTTGCTGGCGGCAATGAAGGGCCAAATCTTCGAGAGCCCGCGCGGGCCGATGTTCATCGACGCGCAGACGCGCGACGTGGTGCACAACATCTACATCCGCAAGGTGGAGAAGGTGAATGGCGAGCTCTACAACGTGGAGTTCGAGACCATCAAGGACGTGAAGGATCCGGGCAAGTCCAGATAAGCCAGCGGCGCCGCCACCCGTGCTGACCATACTTTTCGACGGCATCGCCTACGGCATGCTGCTGTTCATCCTCGCGGTCGGCCTGGCCGTGACGATGGGCCTGATGAACTTCATCAACCTGGCCCATGGCGCCTTCGCCATGGCCGGGGGCTACATCACGGTGCTATTGATGCAGCATGCCGGCGTGCCGTTTCTGGCCTGCCTGCCATTGGCGTTTGTCGGGTCGGCGCTGCTGGGCGCGGTACTCGAGGGAACGCTGTACCGGCGCATGTACGCCAAGCCGCACCTCGATCAGGTGCTGTTTTCCATCGGCCTGACCTTCATGGCGGTGGCCAGTGCCGACTATTTCATCGGCTCCACGCAGCAGATCGTGCAGTTGCCCGAGTACCTCAAGGGCCGCACCGAGTTGCTGGGCGGCGCGCTGGGCATGGGGCATTACCGGCTTTTCATCATCGTGGTGTGTGCGGCGCTGACCATCGGCTTGCAGTACATCCTGGCCAGGACGCGTTTTGGCAGCCGCCTGCGGGCGTCGGTGGACGACCAGCGCGTCGCCGCGGGGCTGGGCATCAACGTGAACCTGGTGTTCCTGTCCACGTTTGCGGTCGGTTCGGGCCTGGCCGGACTGGGCGGCGCCCTGGGGGCGGAAGTACTGGGGCTGGACCCGACATTTCCGCTCAAGTTCATGATCTATTTCCTGATCGTCGTGGCGGTCGGCGGCACATCGTCGATCACCGGACCGCTGCTCGCCGCCTTGCTGCTGGGTATTGCCGATGTCGCCGGCAAGTACTACATCCCCAAGATGGGCGCGTTCATCGTCTACAGCCTGATGATTGCGATCCTGATCTGGCGGCCGCAGGGCCTGTTTGTCCGGACCGGGGGCAAATAGATGGACGCACGCACATCCCTGCTTGCGGCCAGCCGCTGGAAGCCCTGGGAACCAGCGCTGTGGTTGCTGGCGTTTGCCGCGCCGCTGGTGGTCCCGGGCCATTCGCTGCTGGTCAGCGAGATCGCCATCGTGGCGCTGTTCGCGTTGTCGCTCGATCTGATCCTGGGGTACACCGGCATCGTGTCGCTCGGCCACGCCGCGTTCTTCGGCATCGGCGCTTATGCCGCGGCGCTGTTTGCCAAGCATGTGATGCCCGATCCGTTGGTGGGGCTGCTGGTCGCGCTGGCGGTCGCAACGGCCCTGGGTGCGGTCTGCAGCCTGACCATCATGCGCGGCTCGGACCTGACGCGCCTGATGGTCACCCTGGGTGTGGCGCTGATTCTGATGGAACTCGCCAACAAGCTGGACTGGCTGACCGGGGGCGCCGACGGCTTGCAGGGTGTGGTGCTCGGGCCGGTGCTCGGGCGCTTCGAATTCGACCTGGGCGGCCGAACCGCCGCGTTCTACGCCCTGTCGGTCTGCCTGGTGTTCTTCCTGTTGCTGCGCCGCCTGGTGCGGTCGCCGTTCGGCGCCACCCTGATGGCGATCCGCGACAACCGCCTGCGCGCCATGGCGATCGGCATCCCGGTCCACGCGCGGCTTGCCGTGATCTACACCGTGGCGGCCGGCATCGCCGGTGTCGCCGGCGGACTGCTGGCCCAGACCACCGGATTCGCCTCGCTGGACCTGTTCGCCTTCGATCGTTCTGCCGACCTGATGCTGATGCTCGTGATCGGTGGCACCGGTTGGTTGTGGGGCGGCATTGCCGGCGCCATCGTGTTCAAACTGCTGCACAACGTGATCTCGTCCATCACGCCGCAGTACTGGACCTTCTGGATCGGCCTGTTCCTGGTGGTGCTGGTCATGGTGGGGCGCGAAAAGTTGCTGCGCCCC
Source organism: Betaproteobacteria bacterium (assembly GCA_031381865.1). GTDB lineage: Bacteria > Pseudomonadota > Gammaproteobacteria > Burkholderiales > Burkholderiaceae_C > CAISIP01. The sequence continues at coordinate 9,770 of JANMYG010000489.1, forward strand.
TGGACCTGGTTCGGCAAGGCGAAGAGGCCATGAGCGCAGCGCAGGTCAGCTTATGAACACCCCGTCGTCTTCCGAGGTCGTCCTCAGCTGCCGGGGCCTGGTCAAGAAATTCGGCGGCATCACGGCCACCAACGACGTGAGCTTGAGCCTGCACAAGGGAGCGCGCCATGCGCTGATCGGGCCCAATTGTGCCGGCAAGACGACCCTGATCAACCTGCTCACCGGTGTGCTCGAGCCCACGGCGGGCAGCATCACGCTGCTGGGGCAGGACATCACCACGCTGGCGCCCCACGAGCGTGCGCGCCGCGGCATGGTGCGCACGTTCCAGATCAACCAGCTGTTCAACACGCTGACGCCGTTGCAGACGCTGGCGATGGCGGTCTCCCAACACCGGGGGCTGGGCGCCAGCTGGTGGCAGCCGCTCGGGCGCAGCAGCGACGTCGCGCGCCGCTGCGATGCGTTGCTGGAGCAGTTTCACCTGGTCGACGTGATGCACCAGCGCACCGAGGTGCTGCCCTACGGAAAGCGCCGCCTGCTGGAGATCGCGATTGCGCTGGCGTGCCAGCCCAGCGTGTTGTTGCTCGACGAACCGGTGGCCGGCGTGCCGGCCGGTGAGCGCGAAGAACTGCTGCAGACCGTGGCGGACCTGCCGACCGACGTGTCGGTGCTGTTGATCGAACACGACATGGACCTGGTGTTCAGCTTCGCGAAACGCATGACGGTGATGGTCAATGGCGCCGTGTTGACCGAGGGCGACCCGCAGCTGATTGCCAACGACGCCAGGGTGAAGGAGGTCTACCTGGGAACCAGCGTGCCCGGGGCGGACGCGGCAGGGGGCCAACATGGCTGAATTGCTCAGGGTCGAACGCTTGAGCGCCGGTTACGGCGAGGCCGTGGTGTTGCACGACGTGTCGCTGGCGCTCGACGAAGGCCAGACCCTGGCACTGCTGGGGCGCAACGGAACCGGCAAGACCACGCTGATCAACACCCTGGCCGGTGCGACGCGACAACATGCCGGCAGCATCACGCTGCACGGCGTCGCACTGCACCGGCTGGCGTCGTACCAGCGCGCAGCGGCCGGCATCGGCTGGGTGCCGCAGGAGCGCAACATCTTCAAGTCGCTGACCGTGCACGAAAACCTCACCGCGGTCGCCCGGCCGGGCAAATGGGCTCCGGCCAGGGTGTACGAGATGTTCCCGCGGCTGGCCGAACGCAAGACCAACCTCGGCACCCAGCTCTCGGGTGGCGAGCAGCAGATGCTGGCGGTGGGGCGTGCGCTGGTGCTCAACCCCAGCCTGCTGTTGCTGGACGAACCTTTGGAAGGCCTGGCGCCCATCATCGTGCAGGAGCTGTTGCGTGCAATACGCCGCATCACGCGCGACGAGGGCCTCTCGGCCATCATCGTGGAACAGCATCCGCAGGCCATCCTGGAGATCTCGGACACCGTCGCGGTGCTCGACCGCGGAACGGTCGTGCATGCCGGGGCCGCGCGCGAGCTGCAGCAGCAACCCGAACTGCTCGACCGCCTGCTCGGCGTGGCGCGTTAGGACCGACTCCACCTTGCGGCTGCCGGCGCAACACACCCAACCAGCCAGACAACGCAGCATGCACCTGCCCGACCAGAATTCGACCAGAACACCGCAGTCCGCGCCGTACCAGCGTATCGCGACCGAAGAAGCTTTTGCGCCGCCGGAGATGATGGACATCTACCGCCGCATCCTCGCCAGGGGCGACGTGGACCCGGGCTTCCAGGGCCTGATGGGTTTTTACATGAGCAGCCCGAGCGCGCGTGCGCAGCACATCATGCGGTGCCTGACCGACCTGGACCAGATCCGGCTGGAGCACATGGATGCCAGCGGCATCGACCGCCAGGTGATCGCACTCACGGCGCCCGGCGTGCAGGTGATGGACAAGGCCACCGCCGTCTCGTTCAGCCAGCTTGCCAACGACCAGCTGGCCGACGCCATCCGGCGCCATCCCACGCGTTTCGCCGGCATGATCGCCGTGGCGCCGCAGGACCCGGCAGCAGCCGCCAGGGAGATCGAACGTGGCGTCACCAAGCTGGGCATGCATGCGGTGGTGATCAACTCGCACACCCAGGGCGAATACCTGTCCGACCC
>JANMYG010000537.1:0-3012 GCA_031381865.1 Betaproteobacteria bacterium
CGGCATCCTTGCCTCTGTAGATGACGTAAGCAAGTACCGACCATTCACTTGTGGATCCAGAGGTCACGCTTTGTCGTCTTCAGGTTTTTGATGGAATTTCGCCTGGATAAATCGGTAGTATTCTAGAGCAGCGCCTCCTCCTGCCGCGCGACAATCATGGTGAGACTCAGCGTCAATCTGGATGAGACTGCGCTGTGTGTGGGCTGACGGTGGGAGGGCGGAGCCCGACTGACGGCAGGCCACACACGGCGGCGCTTTTTTAAATCCCGTCTGGCGGCCGGGCAGGTTTGCGGCAAGGTTCTGATTCGTCTCAGCAATTGAGGGATCAGCATTTGCCCGGCCTCCACATCACCGACCACCAGATGAGGCTGTACATGAGTATCCGAAAAACCCACGACACGACCGTTGCCGCCGCCAAGGCCGGCATCAGTCGCGCCACTGGCTTCCGCGTCGATTCCGATCCACGCCTGCCGTCTCAGAAGAAGGCACCCCGCGAACGGCGGCGCCCAGACCCGTTGGCCGCAATCTGGGAGAGCGAAGTCGTGCCGATCCTGAAGGCTGCGCCCGGCATCCGCACGGTCAGCGTTATGGCTGAGCTGCGGCGGCGGCATCCGGAACTGAACCCGAATATCCGCCGCACGCTGGAGCGGCGCATAACGGACTGGCGTGCGCAACATGGGCCTGAGCAAGACGTGATCTTCCGCCAGGAGCACGAACCCGGCCACATGGGCCTGTCTGACTTCACCGACACCAGCGTGTTGAACATCACCGTCGCGGGCGTCGTGCTGGTGCACCGGCTCTACCACTTCCGCCTCGCCTTCTCGGGCTTCGCGCATGCCCATGTCGTGCTGGGTGGCGAAAGCTTTGTGGCGCTGGCGGAAGGCTTGCAGAACGCCCTATGGGCGCTCGGCGGCGTACCGGGCGAACATCGCAGCGATAGCCTGTCAGCAGCGTTCCGCAATCTCGACAAAGCAGCGGCGGACGACCTTACACAGCGCTACCAGGGTCTGATGGCGCACTACGGCATGACACCGTCGCGCAACAATCCCGGCGTCGCCCACGAGAACGGATCAATCGAAAGCCCGCATGGCCATCTCAAAAATGCACTAAAAGACGAACTCTTGCTGCGTGGGTCCAGGGACTTTGACGATCTGGATGCCTACCGCCGGTTCGTCGACCTGATCATCGGTCGGCAGAACGCGCACAACCGCAAGCGGATCGCACTGGAGATGCCGAGCCTGGGCCGGCTGCCCAAGCGGCGAACGGCGGACTTTGAGGAAAAGACCGTAACGGTCACGAGAAGCGGCGGCTTCATGCTGAACCGCGTGTTCTACACGGCGCCATCGCGGCTGATCGGGCATCGCCTGCGCGTGCGGCTCTACGATGACAGGCTTGAGTGCTTCTTGGGCTCGACCGCCATGATGACTGTGCGGCGCGGTCAACCAGTCTCGGACAGCAAAGGCGGCCACGTCGTTAACTACCGGCATGTGATCCACGCGTTGCGCAAAAAGCCGATGGCGTTGCTCAATCTGGTCTATCGCGATCAGCTGTTCCCGCGCCCGGCTTATGCCCGTGCGTTCGAGGCTTTGCTGAAAGCCGCCGGTGACAACCGGGCTTGCAAGACCACCGTCGAGTTATTGGCTCTGGCCCACGACCGGGCCTGCGAAGCCGAACTCGCCGAAGCGCTCGACGCCGACGTCGATGCGGGCCGGTTGCCCGACCTGCCGTTCTTGCGCGCCTACTTCGGACCTGACCCTACATCGGTGCCGCTGATCGACGTGGAGGTCGTGCCTCTCTCTGCTTACGACGAACTCGCGTTCGTGGCGGCCATCGTTAAATCGGGCGCGCCGCAGGCGTGTCGCCACGAACAAGCAAGCGTGCAGGTGGCGGCATGAGCGCGTCCAATACGATCGACATCGCGCGCGTTGAACTGCTGCTCAGCGAGCTGCGCCTGCCCGGCGTCAAGCTGATGTGGGCAAAACTTGCGGCCCAATCGGACAAAGAAGGCTGGCCGGCGGCCCGCTTCCTGGCGGCGTTGGCCGAACTTGAGGTGGCTGATCGCGTCCGCCGTCGCACCGAACGGCACATGGCGGAAGCCAAGCTACCGCCCGGTAAAACCATCGCGGCGTTCGACTTCGCGCATGTGCCAATGGTCTCGAAGGCGCAGGTGATGGCGTTGGCGGCTGGCGATGCGTGGCTCGAAAAGGGCGCCAACGTCCTGCTGTTCGGGCCACCCGGCGGCGGCAAGAGCCATCTCGCGGCAGCCCTCGGCCTGGCGCTGGTCGAAAACGGCTGGCGTGTGCTGTTCACGCGCACTACCGACCTCGTGCAGCGGTTGCAAGTGGCGCGGCGAGAACTGGCGCTGGAGGCCGCCATCACCAAGCTCGAACGCTACGATCTGCTGATCCTGGACGACATCGCCTACGTCACCAAGGATCAGGCCGAAACCAGCGTGCTGTTCGAGCTGATCGCCGCCCGTTACGAGCGCCGCTCGATGCTCATCACGGCCAACCAGCCGTTCGGCGAGTGGGGCAAGATCTTCCCCGATCCAGCCATGACGCTCGCGTCCATCGACCGCCTCGTGCATCACGCAACGATCCTGGAAATGAACGTCGAAAGCTACCGCCGCCGCGCCGCGCTTGACCGCAAACGGGCCAAGAAAACCGAACCGCCGGAAACCTGATTGACGCGCAGCGTCAATCAAAACGCTTGCTACTTCGTCAGCCAGCGTCAATCATAACTTCGCTTGGCCGCCCCGTCTCATCCAGATTGACGCGCGGATCTCACCCAGATTGACGCGCTATAGACAGCGGGCATCTCGCCTTCGGTCGGCACGGAGTGAAATCAAAATGGCCACTGAAATCGAAAAGAACGCGTTCAAGACCGGTGCAAACGGCGGCTCCATCGATACACGCAACATGCCTGCGGATATTGCAAAGCGGGTCCAGGTCCAGATTGATGCTGGCAAGAAGTCGACCAACCGCACGTGAACGCGGGCAGGGCCGCGCTCGG
>JANMYG010000546.1:0-3868 GCA_031381865.1 Betaproteobacteria bacterium
GTAATCTCGCTCATGGGACTTCTCCTTCCAAAGGTTGTAGATTGACTTCCAAACCAATCTTGGCACGCGATGCCGTTACCTGGAAGTGGGAAGTCCCTTCGTATTCATGCCGCTGCGCCGAGCGCCGCGCCGGCCTGATCCAACAGGCGTGGGGGGCGTGCGGTGCGCCACACACGCTCGCCGCCGAGGGCGCTGACTGGGCGGCTCGGCGAGGTAGAGGCGGAGGCTGCAGGCCGGGGGACACGAGCAGAGCCGCCCGGTCAGCGCCCTGGGCCCGCCAACGCCAGGCTCCCTTTCTTTCTTTGTTGGCCTATCAGAGCAATTCGGTGCCAGACAAGGATGCACCGGGACCGTTCGATGCAGATGCGCCACGCCGGCCCGGCCTGTGCTTCGGTGCGCTGGCGCACAGCCGGCAAGGTGCAACGGGACAAAGATCGGGCACCACATCACAGGAGAACAGCATGGACAAATCCGATCCGCCGACATCGTTCGGCGTCTTCAAGCCGGTCGGCCATACGGTCATTGCGTTCGAGTCCGCCGCGCTCGTGCAGGCAGCGAGCAGCGCGCTGCTGGCGCAGGGATTCGAGGCCTCGGACATGGTGCATTACACGCCCGGCGAGATGGTGGCCCAGGTCGACGCCCAGGTGGCAAACGCCAGCCCGCTGGCGTCGGTGGGGCAGGACCTCAACCTGATCATGGCGCACCGCGCGCTGGCCGAGAAGGGTTGCAGCTTCCTGGTCGTGCACGCCGCCACCGACAAGACCGCCGCCAGCGTGGACGAGGTGGTGCACGGCATGCACGCCACGGCCGCGCAACGTTACGGCATGTTCATCGTCGAGGAACTGGTCGATCCGCCCGCCGGGACGGTGCAGAGCTTCGAATCATCCGACAAGGGTCTGGACCTCGCCATTCCGGGAAAAAGCACGGTCTGATGGCGCTCAGGCGCCGTGACGCGCTTCCTGCAGGTCGATCTCGCGCACCAGTCGGCCCACCGTGGTCTCGCGGATTCCCGCAGCGCGTCCCGCGGCGATGAGTTCCTCGCGTTCGGCCTTCAAGCCGACCAGCCGCAACTGGCGCTCGATGCCATCGACCCGGCCCGGCAGCGACGACGCCCTGTCGTCGCCGCCGTAGCGCTCGACGCGATGGCGGTACAGGTCGGCGATGCGCGTCGACGCATCGAGGTACAGGCCGGCATCGGCGCGTCCGGCGGCCAGGCTCTGGCCGGCGGCAACCACCGCGCGCAGCGCCGCCTCGGCGGCCGCCGTGCGCACGCGGTGCTCGGCGGCGCGCTGTGACGGGTCCGGTGGCAGCTGCAGGCCGCGCAACACCGGCGGCAAGGCGAGACTGGCCAGCAGCAACGACAACACGATCACGCCTGCCGCCAGGAATATCGCCAGCTCGCGCCCCACCAACGGGGTTCCGTCGCCCAGGCTCAGCGGCAAGGTCAGCACACCCGCCAGCGTGATGGCGCCGCGCACACCGGCCAGCGACATGGCCATCACCAGGCGCCAGCTGCGCGGTGGCGCGCCGCTGCCAGCCGAGGAAAACGTATGCCGCAGCGACACCCACACCCAGGCAAAACGCAGCCCCGCCAGCGCGACGACGATACCCGCGACATAGACACCCAGCCACCACGGGTTGTGGTGCCCGGTGAGCAGCACCGTGCGCGGTGCGGCGGCGAGGATCGACGGGATCTGCTCGCCCAGCAGCACGAAGATGCTGCCGTTGGCGGCGAACTGCACGGTTTCCCAGACGGCGGTGCGGCGGATGCGCGTGGTCGCCTGCCAGTGCGTGTGCGGCGCAAAACCCATCGTGATGCCGGCGGCGACGACCGCAAGAATCCCGGACACGTGCACCGACTCGGCCAGCAGGTAGACGCCCGACGGGATCAGCAGCGTGAGCAGGATCTGGGCCGCGCCGTCGTGGCCCACCAGGGCGGTGGCGCTGGCGCGGCTGCGCGTCACCAGCCAGGTCACCGCGGTGCCGATCGCCAGGCCGCCGAGCGCCACCCAGGCAAAACTCGCCAGCGCGTCCGGCAGCGAGAAGGCGCCAGTCAATGCGGCAGCGACCGCAAACCGCAGACACACCAGGCCCGACGCGTCGTTGAACAGCGACTCGCCCTCCAGGATGTGGCGCATGCGGGTGGGGATCGGCGTGCGCGCGGCGATCGCGCCCAGCGCCACCGGGTCGGTCGGCGCGACCACCGCCGCCAAGGCGAAAGCCACCGGCAGCGGCAGCGCGGGAATCAGCCAATGCACCAGCAGGCCCAGGCCCAGCACGGTGAACACCACCAGGCCCAGCGCCAGCCGCAGCACCGTGCCCGCGTTGCGCAGCAGCTCGTCCTTCGGGATGCGCCAGCCGTCGAGAAACAGCAGCGGCGGCAGCAGCAGCAGGAAGAACACCTGCGGATCCAGCGCCACCGAACTCAGGCTCGAGTAGTAGATCGCGGCTCCGAGCGCGATCTGCACCAGCGGCGCCGGCAGGCGCGTGACGCGCGCGATGAAGCGGCTTGCCACGACCGCAAGCAGCATGACCAGGACGATGCCAGTTGCTTCCACTGCCGCCATCGTGCGCCGGCATGACACCCCCGTCTGTGCCGTGGCGCACAGACCGGGGCGCCAGCCCGGTGGCAGGATGCAGTCTGTACCGCTGTGCCGCTGTGCTGCTGTGCTGCTGTACCGCTGTACCGCTGTACCGCTGTACCGCTGTACCGCTGTACCGCTGTGCCGCTGTGCCGCTGTTCTGCTGTGCCGCTGTGCTGCTGTGCTGCCTGTGCTGGCCGGTGCTGCCGGTGCTGGCCGTCGGGTCGGGCACGCCGGCCGGTGCTCAATCCCCGAGGAATTCGCCCACCGGCTTGAGGTCGTCCACGCGGTCGCAGACGGCCTTGATCGCCACCAGGATCGGCACCCCGAGCAACAGGCCCCACACGCCCCACAACCAGCCCCACGCCAGCACGCCCACGAACACCGCCACCGGGTTCATCTTGTTGGTGCGGCTGGCCAGCCAGGGCGTCAGCGCGAACGCCTCGATGAAATGGATGGCCAGCGAAATCCCCCCGACCAGCAGCGCGACCCTGAGCGAACCGAACTGCAGGAACGCCACCAGCGAAGAACCGGCGGTCATGACCACGCTGCCGAAGTAGGGAACCAGGTCGAGCACGCCCGCGGCGATGCCCCATACCGCCGCGTTCTCCATGCCGATGGCCAGGAACGCGAGCCAGGTCGCCAGGCCCACCAGGCAACTCGTGAACAGCTGCACCAGCATGTAGCGCTGGATCTGTTCATGGATCTGGTTCAGCGCCTGCAGCGTGATCTTCTTGCTGCTCAGCGTCGGGCCGGCCAGTTTCACCAGCTTGCGCCTGAAGCTGTCGCCCGACGCCATCAGGAAGAACGTGATCATCGCCACCACGCCGATCTGGCCCAGCATGGCGAGCAATCCCAGCGTGCCGCTCCACAGGTAGTCCTTGATGTTGAACTTCGGCTTTTCAATCTGCACCCGTTGCACGCCGCGCGTGGCGGGCGCGGCGCTGGTCGATTCCTCGGCCGCCTGCTCGATCTGGGTGGCGGCCTTCTGCACCGTTTCGAGCGCGCTCCCGGCCTTGCCCGGCGCGCTGCGGATGGAGTCGCGCAGCTTCTGCGCCGCCGTCGGCAGCAATTCGACCAGTTTGCTGGCGTCGTCGCTCAGTGAATACATGGTGGCGCCGACGCTGCCCACAATACCCAGCACCAGCAAGGCAGCGCTCAGAACACGCGGTATGCGGCGCCGCTCCAGCAAGACAACGAACGGCGACAGCGAGTAACAGAACAGCAACCCGACCATCACGGGAATGAAGAACGCCACGGCCCAGCGCAAGGCGAACACACTCGCC
>JANMYG010000580.1:0-11998 GCA_031381865.1 Betaproteobacteria bacterium
CCAGATCGAGTTGCGCATCATGGCCCACATCAGCGGCGACGCGGCGTTGCTGCGTGCGTTCACCGACGGCATGGACGTGCACCGCGCCACTGCGGCCGAGGTGTTCAGCGTGCCGCCCGAGCAGGTCAGCAGCGAGCAGCGTCGGTATGCCAAGGTGATCAATTTCGGGCTGATCTACGGCATGAGCGCATACGGACTGGCGCGCAGCCTGTCGATCGACAACACGGCAGCCAAGAATTACATCGAGCGTTATTTCCAGCGTTACCCGGGCGTCAAGCGCTACATGGACGAAACCCGCGAAAGCGCGAAGGCCCTGGGTTATGTCGAGACGGTATTCGGCCGGCGCCTGTACCTGCCGGAGATCAGGTCGCCCAACGGCCCGCGACGCAGCGGCGCCGAACGCCAGGCCATCAACGCCCCGATGCAGGGCACGGCCGCCGACCTGATCAAGCTCAGCATGGTCAAGGTGCAGCAGGTGCTCGACCGCGAACGGCGCGCCACCAAGATGATCATGCAGGTGCACGACGAACTGGTGTTCGAGGTGCCGCTGGCGGAAGTGGAGTGGTTGCGGCTGGAAATCCCGCGCCTGATGGCCTCGGTGGCCGAGCTCAAGGTGCCGCTGCTGGCCGAGGTGGGGGTCGGTCCGAACTGGGACCAGGCGCACTGAACCGGCCGGCCGTTGCCGGCCGCCATCCACCGCTGTCAGCTCAGGTCGCCGGCCTGCGAGCGTGGCGCATCCTTGTCGATCTGCCAGTCGGCCAGGTCGGCCACCGCGTACCGCGCGCGGCCGGCGGTCTTGGCCCGGTACATCGCGGTATCGGCGGCGTTGACCAGGGTGTCGGGACCGCGTGCTGCGTTTGGAAACACATGCGCCACACCAATGCTGAAGGTGACATGGGCCGCCGTCGGTGACGACGCATGCGGCACGGCTTCCAGTGCGATGTGTTCGAGGCAGCGTTGCGCCACGTCCTCGGCGTGGGCTAGGTCCGCGCCGGGCAGCAGCATCACGAACTCCTCGCCGCCATAACGTGCCAGCAACTCGCCGGCGCGGCGCACGCAGCTTTGCAGCACCACGGTCACGCGGCGCAGGCACTCGTCGCCCGCGAGGTGCCCGTAGTGGTCGTTGAAACGCTTGAAGTGGTCGATGTCGACCACCAGCAGGCTCAGCGAGTTGTTGCTGCGCGCCGCGCGCAACCACTCGCTGGCCAGTGTTTCATCGAAGCGCCGGCGGTTCGCGATACCGGTCAGGCCATCGGTCGCGGACTGGCGCGACAACTGCAGTACGGCGTACTCGAGTTGCTGCTCCTTGCGCACCAGCTCGGTGACGTCGGTCAGGGCTTCCACGGTGTAGCCCTGCGGAGTCAGCACCTCGTAGGTATTGATCCACTGGTCGCCCGAGTGGCGCTGCAGGTACGGCTTGCCGCCGTGGTGCCGGTCGGCCAAGCGCGCGGCCAGCCATTGCTCTTCGCGACCGATCGCCTCCGGCAGCAGGCCCATCTGCAACACGCGGCGCACGATGGTTTCGAACGACTCGCCCTGGTCCTGCGGGCGGAACAGGCCGGGGACCATGTCGGACAGGCACTTGTTGCGCATCAGCTGCCGGTCGTGCTGGTCAAAGATCGCAATGCCGATCGGCAACGCATCCAGCGCCAGCACGAGCAACTCGTGCGCGGCTGCGGCATCGCGCTGCGCGCGTGCCAGCGCGGCGTCCTGGTCGACCGCGCGGGCGCTGGCAGCCCTGGCACGCCTCAGTTCAAGCCGGGTGATCTCGTTCCTGCGCAGCAGCAGCCAACCGGTCGCCGCCGCGAGCAATACGCCGAGCAGCCCCAAAGCGATGGCCGGCACCGCCACCGCGCCGTCGGCCCGGGCGCCGACCCACCATGCGGCCGCCGCTTCGCACGCCACGGCGGCCAGCGAAAACATGGCCAGCGTCCGTGATCGTGGTGCGGTGGGCGGGCTTGCCATGGTGCGATCGGGGGGTATCTCTTTGGCGGGCGTTGAAAGTCTATCGTGGTACCGGCGTTGTCGCGGATGCGAACCATCGCACCACTGTTTCGGGCATTGTGCGCCGGCGCTGAATCGGTGCTTACCCTTGCCCGGACCGGAATCTGCGCCATCGGCGCGCATCGTACGCCGGCACGGTGCACCGGGTCGACCGGGCCCGCTTGACACGGTTGGTATGATGAAAACCGGCCCCGAAGGGCCAGCCGGGCCCATGCGGGAGCCGCCGGTCGGCGCGACCCGCCGTCCGCGACCGGTTTTTGATCCGGGGTGCGCCGTCGCGGCATCCGGGCCCGTTGGACAGTCGATCGAAAATTCATGACCCTCGTTGCGATACTGCTGGGAACCCTTGCCGCGGGCATCGGCAGCGTATGGATTGCCGCGCTGCTGAGTTTTGGCGCGCTGGCGCGTTATACCCAGCACATGCTGAGCCTTGCGGCCGGCGCACTGCTGGCCACCGCGTTCATGCACCTGTTGCCCGAAGCCTTCGAAAGCCAGGCCAGTGCGCATGACCTGTTCATCGCCTTGCTGATCGGCCTGGTATTCTTTTTTCTGCTCGACAAGGCGGAGCTCTGGCACCACGGACACGAGCACCACCACCACGGGGACGAAGGGGAGGACCATGCGGACCACGACAACGCGCATGGCCACGCGCATGGACATGGGCGCCAGCAGCACCCGCCGGGCCAGGGGCCGGTCTCGGGCAGCTGGGCGGTGCTGGCCGGCGACAGCGTGCATTGCTTCGGCGACGGCATGCTGATCGCGTCGGCGTTCGTCGCGGACACGCGCTTGGGCGTGATCGCGTCGCTGGCGGTGCTCGCGCACGAGGTGCCGCACCACATGGGCGACCTGATGGTGCTGCGCGCAGGGTCGGGCAACCGGCGTGCCGCGATTCTCAAGGTGTCGATGGCCGGCTCCACGACCGCGATCGGCGGCATGGTCGGATTCTGGCTGGTCGAGCGCCTGCAGGGCTTCCTGCCGTATTTTCTCGTGGTCGCCAGCAGCAGTTTTGTCTATGTTGCGTTGGCCGACCTGATTCCCCAGTTGCAGACCCGGCTGGGTGCGCGGCAGACAGCGGCGCAGATCGCGTGGTTGTTGCTCGGCATCGCGCTCGTCACCACCGTCAGCCAGTTGGCGCACGCACGCTGAGAACGCAGCGTCGCAGTGCTCAGGCGGCCAGCCGCAGCTGGCGCGTGCTGTCGAAGCGCCGCAATTGGCCGCTGAGCGGATCGGTGAATTCGATCGATTTCGCCAGCAGCTGCAGCGGGTTGCGGTAATCGGGTTCGCATTCGGGGCTGAGCTGCGGGTAGATGCCGTCGCCCACGATCGGCAGGCCCAGCGCCGCCATGTGCACACGCAACTGGTGCCGGTGGCCAGTGACCGGGCGCAGCCGGTAATGCGCCAGCGCGCCAAGGGTCCGCAGCAGGTCGACATGCGTGACCGCATTCGGCATGCCCGGTACTTCCTGTTGTTGCATGAAGTGCCCGGCCTGGGCGATCCGGCTTGCGCGCGTGAGCGGCAACCGCAGGTCGGCGCGCCAGGGGGCGATCGCCTCGTAGGTCTTGGTGATCCGGCGTTCGCGGAACAGCGCCTGGTAGTGGTCGCGTGTGGCCGGCTGCACCGAAAACAGCACCAGCCCCGCGGTGTCGCGGTCGATCCGGTGGATCGGCACGATCGTGTCGATGCCCAGTTTGCGCTTGAGGCGCACCAGCACGGTTTCCTGCAGGTAATTACCGCTCGGCGCGACCGGCAGGAAATGCGGCTTGTCGACCACCAGCAGGTGCTGGTCCTGGAACAACAACAACTCGTCGAACGGAATACGCGGCTCATCGTCCAGTGTGCGGTAGTAGTACACCCGCAAGTGGCTGCGGTAGGCACGCTGCTCGGTCACCGGTGCGCCGTGTTCGTCCACCACCTCGCCGCGCTGCATGCGCTGCAGCCAGACGGCGCGCGCCTGGCCGGGGAAGCGCTGCACCAGGAAGTCGGTGATCGTGGCCCAGGCCCCGCTGGTCAACGAGACACAACTCGGGCCGACCCCGTCGCGGGTCGGCAGCACTGCCGGCAGCGCGGTGCGCGCTTTGCCCTGGTGCATCGTCCGCTCCGGTCCGCCGCGGCTCAGCGGCGGCGAAACACGAGGTCCCACACGCCATGCCCCAGGCCGATGCCGCGCCGCTCGAATTTGGTCAGCGGCCGGTAATGCGGCCTGGGCGCAAAACCACCGAGTTCCGGATCAGTGGCGGCGCACGGGTTGTGCAGCAGCGGCTCGTGGCCCAGCACCTGCAGCATCTGCTCGGCATACGGCTGCCAGTCGGTCGCACAGTGGATATAGCCGCCCGGCTTGAGCCGTGCCGCCAGCCGCGCAACCAGCGCGCCCTGGACCAGGCGCCGCTTGTTGTGGCGCTTCTTGTGCCACGGGTCGGGGAAGAAGATGTGCACACCGTCGAGCCCGCGTTGCGGCGCATCCGCGCTCCAGGGCTCCAGCATGTGGTCGACCACCTCGACCGCATCGTGGGCGATGATCCGCACGTTGCCCAGCCCCTGTTCGTCGATGCGTTTGAGCAGGGCGCCGACGCCCGGTTGGTGCACTTCGCAGCACAGGAAGTTGGTCCCGGGCATCAGTGCGGCGATGTGCGCGGTGGCCTCGCCCATGCCAAAACCGATCTCGAGCACCAGCGGTGAAAACGCGTGCGCCGGTTTCGCGCCGGCGTGGTCGCTGGGGGCGCTGGCCGCAAGCTGCGGGTAGTGCGCGGCCAGGGCGGTCGGCGACGGCTGGTACGGCAGCACAAAGCGGGGACCGAGCAACTCGACCGCCCGTGCCTGCCCGCTGGTGGTGCGGCCGGCGCGGATCACGAAGCTTCGGATCGCCCGCGTGTGCGTGTTGGCTGGTGGTGGCCCACCATCCGGCGCGGCCGGTGGCAGGGAAGGTGCAGACGGATTCACTACCGGGGATTGTAGAGATGGCGCCATGCGCCGACCCATGCCGCCAGCGCGTCCGCGACGCTGCTGGCCTGCACAGGCAGGCCCAGCGTGTTCGCCGCGGCATTCAGCACCGCCAGCGGATCGCGGGTGTCGAGCGCGGTCGCGCCGTTTTGCTTGGACAGTTTTTCGCCGTTCGTGCCCAGCACCAGCGGTGTATGAAGGTACTGTGGCGTCGGCAGCCCGAGCGCGCGCTGCAGCAGCAGCTGGCGCGCGGTGTTGTCCGCCAGGTCTTCGCCGCGCACGACGTGGCTCACGGCCTGCGCGGCGTCGTCCACGACCACGGCGAGCTGGTAGCTGAACTGCCCGTCGGCGCGGCGCAGCACGAAATCGCCGACCGCGGCGCCGACGTCCTGGTGTTGGGGACCCAGGCGCCGGTCATGCCATTCCACGACGCTGGACGCGGTGGTGGCCGCACTGCTGGCGGGCGCGACCTGCGGCACCAGGAAACGCCACGCCCGCACCGTGGTGCCGTGGAGCCCATGGCGGCAGGTTCCGGGGTAGACCAGTTCGCCGTGGCGCGACCGCGCGTGGCCGGCGCGTGCCAGCACCGATTCGATCTGCTTGCGCGAGCAGGCGCAGGGATAGACGCGTCCTGCGGCCAACAGGCGCTGCAGCGCGGCTTCGTAGACGGCGTTGCGTTGCGACTGAAACAGCGGCGGCTCGTCGGCCACCAGGGAGCAGTCTTGCAGCTGCTGCAGCATCAGCGCGGCGGCGCCGGCCACGCAACGTGGTCGGTCCAGGTCTTCGATGCGCACCAGCCAGCGGCCGCCATGTCCGTGGTTCCAGGCCCGCGCATCGAGCCAGCTGGCCAGTGCCGCCACCAGGGACCCCGCGTGCAACGGCCCGGTGGGCGAGGGCGCGAAGCGCCCGACGTAGGCCGCCTGCACACCCGGCACGGCGCTCACGCGGCTGCGAGCGCGAGTTCCAGACCCGACACGAAGCCGTTTTCGACCCGGTGGCCAAGGCACCAGTCACCACAGGCGCCGATGCGGCTGCGCGCGTCCCACAAGTGGCTCTTGCCCAGCGGCTTCTCGGTCTTGGCATAAGCCCAGCGGTGGGTCACGGCATGGGCCGGCTCGGCGCGAATGCCGGTGACCTCGGAAAAGGCCTTCTGCAGCTTGGCCAGCACACGCAGCGGCTCGTCGGCGAAATGCTCGCGCGACCAGGTGGCGCTGGCCTGCACGGTCCAGCGTTCGACCGGCTCGCGCCCGGGCTTGGACGACTCCCGGGCCAGCCAGGCAATCCGGTGGTGGGTGCTGCGCGCCGCGTTCCACTGCGGGCCCAGGGTGCTGAAGGACGGTTGCATCGCCTGGGGAAAGGCCAGCATCAGGGTCCAGCACGGCGCGACATGTACGGTGTCGATCTGCTGGGCCAGCCGTTCTTCGAGTTCGGAGTTCTGCAGCAACTCGCGCGCCTGCCAGGCCGGTATCGCGAGCAGCACGGTGTCGAAGCCTGCGAACATCTCGCGCCGGTGCTCGCCCGCGATGTCGGGCCCGACAGTGTGCAGCCGCCATAGTTTCGCGTTGCCCGGCTCGCGTTCGATACGCGTGACACGGGTCTGCAACTCGAGCTGCTGCTTGTGCGCCAGCGGTTGCGACCAATGGCCGGCGAGGGCGTTCATTCCGGGCATCGGCACCCAGTGCGGCTCGCGTGCCGGAAGACCCGCGGCGGCCACGCGGCCGTGCTCGTCCAGCACTTGCACCGTGCTGGCACTCCAGGGCTTGCACAGGCCCGCGGCGGTGCGCAGCGCCAGCTCGAAACGCGGATCGCGCACCGTGAAATACTGCGCCCCGTGGTCGAAGCTGCCAAACGGGCTGGCGCGTGTGGCCATGCGCCCGCCCACCCCGGCGCTCTTCTCGAACACGCGCACCTGGTGCCCGGCCTGCACCAGCGTGCGGGCGCAGGCGATACCCGCGATGCCGGCGCCTATGACGGCGATTTGCCTGGACTCTGGCATGGGGTGGTCTCCGTTGTTGGCTGTGTGGTGTGCACTGTACACGCCCCGATCAACCGCGCTGGTATTGCGCCAGCAGGGCGGCCCGGGTGGTGACACTCTCGAGTTGCTTGAGCCACCACTGCAATGCCCGCCCCTGGCGTACACGGCTGGCGCCGCGCCACGCGTAATGCACGCGCACCACGCGTTTGCCGCGTTCGGTGTTCTTGACCACCAGGCGACCGGCCGCGATATCGCTGCTGGCCATGCATTCGGGCAGGAATCCGCCGCCGATGCCGCGCACCTGCGCCTCCAGTTTGGCGCGCATGGTGCCGACGGTGAACACCTCCTGCCCGCCAAGCAGGCCGAACGTCAGTCCGGCGCGGCGCTGCACCGAGTCCGCCACCGCGACCGCGCGGTGCTGCGCGATGAGGTGGTCGCTCAACGGCTCGGCGGCGCCCGCCAGCGGATGTTGCGGCGCCACCGTGTAGACCCAGTCGGTGTCGCCCAGCGGCTTGGTGTGGATGTCGGCGTGGTTGCTGGATTCACCCACGCCGATCGCCAGGTCAGCCTGGCCCGAGACCAGCGCGTCGAGTGTCCCGGACAGGGTCTCGTCGCGCAGCCGCAGATGGGTCGGCGGCCCCAGGGCCAGAAAAGCCTCGCACAGCTCCATCACGGTCGAACCCGAGATGATGCCGTCCACCGCGATCGTCAGGCGCGGTTCCCACCCCGTGGCCACGCGTTTCACGCGGTTGGCCATGGTGTCGATGTCGTCCAGGATGCGGCCGCCTTCACGCAGCAATTCGGCGCCCGCCATCGTCAGCTGCGCCCGGCGCGCGCTGCGGTCGAACAGCAGCACGTCCAGTGCATCCTCGATCTGGCGCACCCGGTAGGTCAGCGCGCTGGGAACGACGCCGAGCGTGCGTGCTGCAGCGGCGAAACTGCCGTCCTGCGCGATCGCCTGCAGCATGGCCAGCGCTTCGGGGGTCAGGACGTCACGTGCCGTGGCCATGTTTTTCGATTCAAATGATTTGAATGATGCCATCAAATGGCCAGCACTTGACGTGCCTGCCGCTGCCCTACAGTTAGGCCCACCACAGCAGGAGCGACCATGTTGACAGTGCGCAGATCGGACGACCGGGGTTTTGCCGACCATGGCTGGCTGCAGTCGCGCCACAGTTTTTCGTTTGCCGACTACCACGACCCGCAACACATGGGGTGGGGCAATCTGCGCGTGATCAATGAAGACCGGATTGCGCCGGGCACCGGTTTCGGCACGCACGGCCACCGCGACATGGAGATCCTCAGCTACGTGCTCAGTGGCGAACTGGCCCACAAGGACACGCTGGGCAACGTGAAGGGCATTCCGCCCGGCGACGTGCAACGCATGAGCGCGGGCACCGGCGTGCGGCACAGCGAGTTCAACCACGCGCCACACGCCACGACGCATTTCCTGCAGATCTGGATCGAGCCGAACCAGACCGGCATAACACCGGGTTACGAGCAGAAGACCTTCGAGCCAGCGCAAAAACGCGGCGTGCTGCGTCTGGTGGCTTCCGGCGACGGCGCCGGCGGTTCGGTGACGATCCATGCCGATGCCGCAATGTACGCCGGCTTGTTCGATGGCGCCGAGTCCGCGACGCTGGCGCTAGCTCCGGCACGCAAGGCCTATGTGCACCTGGTACGCGGCCGGTTGCGGGCCAATGGGCAGGACCTGGGCGCGGGCGACGCGCTGTTGATCGACGGCGAAAGCCAACTCGTGCTGGGTCATGGCCAGGATGCCGAAGTGCTGGTGTTCGAGCTGGCGCCGTAGCAGCGCGCGGCGCTTCCTTTGTCTTGCTGCAACCATTCATTTCTTCAACACACCACTCTCCAAGGAACAGAGCATGAACGCCTCCCTGCAAAACCCCCTCACCCTGACCGGCCGCGTGTTGCTGGCTCTGTTGTTTCTGCCCGCGGGCATCGGCAAGATCGGCGGCTTCGCCGGCACAGTGGGCTACATCGGATCGGTGGGACTGCCGTTGCCGCAGCTTGCCGCGGTGCTGTCGATCGTGGTCGAGGTCGGTGGCGGCCTGGCGTTGCTGGCCGGGTTCGGCACGCGGCTGGCTGCGCTCGCGCTGGCCCTGTTCACGCTCGTCGCCACCTTCGTGTTCCATAACTTCTGGGCCATGCCCCCCGAGCAGGTCATGATGCAGCAACTGATGTTCTTCAAGAACATCGCGGTCGTCGGTGGCCTGCTGGTGCTGGCCGCGCACGGCGCCGGCGCCTACAGCCTCGACGCGCGGCGCGCAGCCGCCTGAACCACGCTGCGGCAAAGTCGCGCGGCGGTCGCCCGATGGCCGCGCTTGAAAAGCACGGGTGTCCCGGACCTTGATCCTGACACCGAATCCAAGGAGTCATTCGATGGCGAAAGTCGCAGTGGTTTTTCATTCGGGTTACGGTCACACATTGCGCATGGCGCAAGCGGTGGCCGATGGCGCGGACGCGCAACTGGTGGCCATCGACGCCGATGGCAATCTGCCGGAGGGAGGGTGGGACACGCTGGCCGGCGCCGACGCGATCATCTTCGGATCACCCACCTACATGGCCAACGTCAGCTGGCAGTTCAAGAAGTTCGCCGACGCGTCCAGCAAGCCGTGGTACGTGCAGGCATGGAAAGACAAGCTGGCAGCCGGGTTCACCAACAGCGCCGGGCTCAACGGCGACAAGTTGTCGACCCTCAACACCCTGTTCGCCCTCGCCATGCAGCACGGCATGATCTGGGTCAGCCAGGGCCTGATGCCAAGCAACTCCAAGGCGACGACGCGCAAGGACATCAACAACCTGGTCTCGTACAGCGGCGCCATGGCGCAGTCACCATCCGACGGCGGGGCCGACGACATGTCGGCCGGCGACCTGGAAACCGCCCGGCTGTTCGGAAAACGCGTGGCCGACGTCGCCGCAAGAATGTCGAGGTAGCCCTGGCGCCGTGCGGCTGACAATTGCCCGCGGGGCTTGTCAGGCCAGAGCTACAACGCAGTTGCAGCGGCGGCTGACAATTGCCCGCAGCGCTTGTCGCGCGATGGCTAAAACTACAATAAGCGCATGTTTGTCCACCTGCGCCTGCACACCGAATTCTCCGTCGTGGACGGCACCAACCGGATCGACGACATCGTGGCCAAGGCCGCTGCCGATGCGCAGCCGGCGCTCGCGATCACCGACCTGAACAACCTGTTTGGCGCAATCAAGTTCTACAAGGCGGCGCGCGCCTGTGGTGTCAAGCCGCTGATCGGCGCCGAAGTGGTGCTGGAGGGACTGGGCAAGGATTCCGCGGCGCTGTCGCGCATGGTGCTGCTGGTGCAAAACCGGCAGGGGTACCTCAACCTGTCCGAGCTGCTCGCCCGCGCCTATACGCAAAACACCACACGCGCCCAGCCGGTGGTGAAGTGGGAGTGGATGCAGGAGCTGGGGGAGGGCCTGATCGCGCTGTCGGGCGCACAGGCCGGGCCGCTCGGCCAGGCGCTGGTGCAGGGCGACGTGGAGCGCGCCCATGCGGTCGCGCTGCAGCTGGCCGCCGCGTTTCCGCACCGCTTCTATGTCGAGCTGCAGCGTGCCGGGAGACCGGATGACGAGCGCCATGTGGTGGCCGCAGTGCAGCTCGCGGCGCGCATGCGGCTGCCGGTGGTCGCCACGCACCCGGTGCAATTCACCGCGCCCGACGACTACGAGGCGCACGAGGCGCGGGTTTGTATCGCCGATGGCGAGATCCTCGGCAATCCACGCCGCGTGCGCAGGTTCACGCGCGAGCAGTACTTCAAGTCTAGCGCGCAGATGCACGCGTTGTTTGCCGACCTGCCATCGGCGCTGGCGAACACGCTGGAGATCGCCAGGCGCTGCAGCCTGACGCTGGTGCTGGGCAAACCCCAGCTGCCGGATTTCCCGACGCCGCTGGTCGACGGGCGGCAGATGTCGCCCGAGGAGTACTTTCGCCACGCTTCGCACGAAGGCCTCGAGGCGCGCCTGCTGCACCTGTACCCTGATGCGACGCGTCGCGAACAGCAGCGTGCGCGCTACGAGGAGCGGCTCGAGTTCGAGATCGCCACGATCCTGAAGATGGGGTTCCCGGGTTACTTCCTGATCGTGGGCGACTTCATCAACTGGGCCAAGAACAACGGTTGCCCGGTGGGCCCCGGGCGTGGCTCCGGCGCCGGTTCGCTGGTCGCCTATTCGCTCGGCATCACCGACCTCGACCCGCTGCAATACAACCTGCTGTTCGAGCGTTTCCTGAACCCGGAACGGGTGTCGATGCCCGACTTCGACATCGACTTCTGCCAGGCCAACCGCGACCGCGTGATCGACTACGTCAAGCTCAAATACGGCAAGGAGGCGGTCAGCCAGATCGTGACCTTCGGCACGCTGGCCGCGCGCGCCGCGATCCGCGACGTCGGCCGCGTGCTCGACATGAGCTACACCTTCTGCGACGGCATCAGCAAGCTGATTCCCAACAAGCCCGGCACCCACATCACGATCGAGGGTGCGATCAAGGCCGAGCCGGTGCTGGCCGAACGGCTGGCCAGGGAGGAAGACGTCAAGACCCTGCTGGCGCTGGCGCAAAAGCTCGAGGGCCTGACCCGCAACGTCGGCATGCATGCCGGCGGCGTGCTGATCGCGCCCGGCAAGCTGACCGACTTCTGTCCGCTGTACCAGCAGCCCGGCAGCGACTCGGCCGTGAGCCAGTACGACAAGGACGACGTGGAGGCCATCGGCCTGGTGAAGTTCGACTTCCTGGGCCTGGCGACGCTGACGATCCTGGAGCTCGCCAAGGACATGATCGTGCGCCGGCACAAGGGCCAGGAGGCGTTTGCATTCGAGAACCTGCCGCTCGACGACCCCAAGGTCTACAAGCTGTTCGCCGACGGCCTGACCGAGGCCGTGTTCCAGTTCGAATCGCGCGGCATGCAGGGCATGCTGCGCGACGCCAAGCCGACCCGGCTGGAAGACCTGATCGCGCTCAATGCCCTGTACCGGCCCGGCCCGATGGACCTGATCCCGACCTTCGTGGCGCGCAAGAACGGGCGCGAACCGGTGGAGTATCCGCACCCGATG
>JANMYG010000584.1:0-6990 GCA_031381865.1 Betaproteobacteria bacterium
GACCCGGTGCAACGCGTGCTCGCCTCGGGCAAGGTGGTGGGGCTGGCCAACCACACCAGCCTGCGCGCGCGCGACGGTGCGCAGTACCAGATCTCCGACAGCGCGGCGCCGATCCGTGACGCCGGCGGGCAGGTCGTGGGGGTGGTGCTGGTGTTCAGCGACATCACGGAAAAGTACCGCCTGCAACGGGTGCTGGTGGAAAGCGAGGGCCGGTACCGTGCCCTGGTCGAGGGTTCGCCGATCGGCGTGGCCGTGCATCGCGACGGCCGTTATCTTTACCTGAACCAGGCCGCGGTCCGTATCTTCGGGGCAGGTGCGGCCGAGGAGCTGCTGGGCCGGCCGATGCTCGAACGCGTGCACCCGGACGACCGCGTCGGGGTGCTCGAGCGCATCGGTTTGAATCTCGCGACCCGGACCGCAAGCGAATCGCATGGAGAGAAGTTTCTTCGCATGGACGGGTCGGTGATCGACGTCGAGGTGCAGGCCGCGCCAGTTTCTTTCGCGGGCCGGCCGGCATTGCAGGTCTGTTTTCTGGACGTCAGCCAACGCACGCTGGCCGAACGGGCCTTGCGCGCCAGCGAAGAGAGCCTGTCGATCACGCTGCAGTCGATTGGCGACGCGGTGATCGCCACCGACGCGTCGGGTCGGGTCACGCGCATGAACCCGGCCGCCGAGCGCCTGAGCGGCTGGTTGCTGGCCGATGCGCGCGGGCGCGCCCTGGGCGAGGTGTTCGTGATCTCCGATTCGGTCACCGGCGAGCTTTCGCTGGACCCGGTGCAACGCGTGCTCGCCTCGGGCGAGGTGGTGGGGCTGGCCAACCACACCAGCCTGCGCGCGCGCGACGGCGCCCGCTACCAGATCTCCGACAGCGCGGCGCCGATCCGTGACGCCGGCGGGCAGGTCGTGGGTGTGGTGCTGGTGTTCAGCGACATCACGGAAAAGTACCGCCTGCAACAGGTATTGGTGGAGAGCGAGCTGCGTTACCGTGCGCTGGTCGAGTCGTCGCCGGTCGGTGTCGCCGTGCACCAGCAGGGGCTGCTGGTCTACGTCAACCCGATGGCGGTCAGGATCGCGGGGGCCTCGAGCGCGCAACAGTTGCTCGGGCGACCGTTCATGGATTTCATCCACCCGGACTTCCGCGCCGAGGTCGCCCAACGCGCCAGGCGGATGCTGGACCAGGGCGCGGCGCTCGATGCGATGGAGCTGCAATACATCCGGCTCGACGGCGGCCAGATCGATGTGCAGGCGCAGGGGACCGCGATCAGCTTCGAGGGCCGGCCCGCGGTGCAGGTCAGCATCGTCGACATCAGCCAGCGCAAGCGCACCGAACGCATTCTGCGCGAGAACGAGGCGCGTTTTCGGGCCCTCACGCAGTTGTCGTCCGACTGGTACTGGGAACAGGACGCGCAGTTCCGCTTTGTCAGCGTGGACGGCGATTTCCCGGGTTTGCACGGCGGCCGAAACGCGGAGCGGCTGGGCAAGAGGCGCTGGGAACTCGGCGCGCTCAACGTCACGGCGTCGGACTGGGAGCGCCACCGGGCGGTGTTGAACGCGCACCAGGAATTTCGCGACTTTCAGCTGCTGCGCCGCGACCGGCATGGCCGCGATTACTGGGTCTCGGTCAGCGGCACCCCGATCTTCGACGCGCACGGCGTGTTCCGCGGCTACCGCGGCGTCGGGCGCGACATCACGGCCGAGAAGCTGGCGGCGGACCAGATCCACGCGCTCGCGTTCTACGATGCACTGACCGAATTGCCCAACCGGCGGTTGCTGATCGAGCAGCTCAAGAAGGCGCTGGTGACGCATGCCCGCAACCACCGCCAGTTCGCGCTGCTGTTCATAGATCTGGACAATTTCAAGACGCTCAACGACACCCTGGGCCACGAGACCGGCGACCTGCTGCTGCGCGACGTCGCGCGGCGGCTGCTGGCGTGCGTGCGCGAGGCCGATTCCGTGGCCCGCCTGGGTGGCGACGAGTTCGTCGTGATGCTGGAAGATCTGAGCGAGGACGTCGGCGAGGCGGCGGGCCAGGCGGAACTGGTCGGCCACAAGATCCTGGCGGCGTTTTCAACCCCGTATGTGCTCGGCACGCGCGAATACCGCAGCACACCGAGCATCGGCATCACGCTGCTGGCGCAGGGCAACCAGGGCGTGGAGGACCTGCTCAAGCAGGCCGATCTGGCGATGTACCAGGCCAAGGCGGCGGGCCGCAACACCATGCGCCTGTTCGACCAGGGGATGCAGGCCGCGGTCGATGCCCGGGTGGCGATCGAGTCGGAGCTGCGCGAAGGGCTGTCCGCCAGCCAGATGCTGTTGCACTTCCAGCCGATCGTGCGCTCGGACGGCGTTGTCACTGGTGCCGAGGCGCTGGTGCGCTGGTCGCACCCGTCGCGCGGGCTGGTCCATCCGGGTGAATTCATTTCCGTGGCCGAGTCGACCCGGTTGATCCAGCCGCTGGGGCAATGGGTGCTCGACACCGCCTGTGCGCAACTCGCGGCTTGGGCGCGGATGCCCCGCTACCAGCACCTGACGCTGTCGGTCAACGTCAGTGTGCACCAGTTCAAGGAGCCGGATTTCGTGTCGCTGGTCGAGCGCGCGCTCGACCAGGCCGGCGCCGATGCATCCAAACTCAAGCTGGAGCTGACGGAGAGCCTGCTGGCCGACAACATCGATGAGGTGATCGTCAAGATGGCCGAACTGCGCGACCGGGGCATCGATTTTTCGCTGGACGACTTCGGCACCGGTTACTCGTCGCTGAGTTACCTCAAGCGCCTGCCGCTGGCACAGCTCAAGATCGACCAGTCGTTCGTGCGCGATGTGCTGGTCGATGCCAACGACGCCGCCATCGCCCGCACCATCGTGGCACTCGGCGCGAGCCTGGGGCTGGGCGTGGTCGCCGAAGGTGTCGAGACCGCCGGCCAGCACCAGTTCCTGCTGGCCATTGGTTGCCACGCGTTCCAGGGTTATTTCATCGGCCGGCCCAGCGCCGTGGCGGAGTTCGAAGCCTTTGTGCAGGCGAGCCGCGCACCGGCAGGGTGAGCCGGCTGGCGCCACCGCGCTGCAACCGGTCACACGCCGGCCATCCGGACGCCACGCCATCGGTCGGTTCCCCTGCTCACCGACAGGCCCATGATCTTCGGCACATGACATTCGGTTGTGCGGCGGAATTCGCGGTGCAATAATGAATCGATGTTGGGCGGTTGCAGGCTCGTGGAGCCAGCCGGCCGCGCGACGACGGTGTTATGGGCGCGACGATGGTTTCCCGTTTGCGAAGGACCCGGCTCACGCTGGTGTTGTGGCTCGCCTGCCTGTTGGTCTGCCCCTGGGCCAGCGCGGCGCCAGCGCCGGTGCTGCTGCTGCGCGTCGAGGGCGCGATCGGCCCGGCCAGCGCCGATTACGTCGTGCGCGGCATCCTGCGCGCCGAGCAGGACGGCGCGCAACTGGTGGTGTTGCGCATCGACACTCCGGGCGGGCTCGACACCTCGATGCGCCAGATCATCCGGGCGATTCTCGCGTCTGCAGTGCCGGTGGCAAGTTTCGTGGCGCCTGGCGGCGCGCGGGCGGCCAGTGCCGGCACCTACATCCTCTACGCCAGCCACGTGGCCGCGATGGCGCCCGGCACCAACCTGGGCGCGGCCACGCCGGTGGCGATCGGTTTCCCCGGCCTGGGTGCACCGCGCACGCCGGTGGAACCCGCGCCGGGCAGGGACCAGGCCCCGGACAAGGTCAAGGACAAGGACAAGGAAAACGACAAGGACGGCACGGGCGGCGTTGACAAGGCTGCCAGCCCCACGCAGGCCGAAGCGGGCAACACCACCGAGCTGCCCAAGGACGCGATGGGCCGCAAGGCCGTCAACGATGCCGCCGCCTACATACGCGGACTGGCACAGCTGCGCGGGCGCAACGTGGGCTGGTCGGAACAGGCCGTGCGCGAAGGGCTCAGCCTGTCGGCCGAAGAAGCACTCAAGCAACACGTGGTCGACTACGTGGCCGACGACACGGCCCACCTGCTGCTGCAGTTGCACGGCCGGAAATTGAATATCCAGGGAGTGGAAAAAACGCTGGCGACTGCCGGCGCGGTGCAGTTGCCGTACGAGCCCGACTGGCGCGTGAAGCTGTTGTCGATCATCACCGACCCGAGTATCGCCATGTTGCTGATGCTGGCCGGCGTCTACGGCCTGTTCTTCGAATTCTCCAGCCCGGGTATGGTCGCGCCCGGGGTGATTGGCGCCATCAGCCTGCTGTTGGCGTTGTATGGCTTCCAGTTGCTGCCGGTCAACTACGCGGGGCTGGTGCTGATCGCGCTCGGGCTGGCGTTCATGGTGGCGGAAGTTTTTCTGCCCAGCTTCGGGGCGCTGGGCATCGGCGGCATCGTCGCCTTCGTCGTCGGCGCCGTGATCCTGTTCGACTCCGACGTGCCGGACTTCAGTGTTCCGCTCGCCGTGGTCGTGCCGCTTGCCCTATTCAGCGCGCTGTCGCTGGTGGTGGTCGGTCGCCTGGCGCTGCGCGCGCGCCGGCGCCCGGTGGTCAGCGGGCGCGAGCAATTGGTCGGCAGTGTCGGCCCGGTGCTGGAGACCGCCGGCACCGAAGGCTGGGCCCTGCTGCAGGGCGAGCGCTGGAAGGTGAACAGCCCGGTCCGGCTGGAGCCGGGCCAGAGCGTGCGCGTGATCGGTATGCAGGGGCTCACACTGGCGGTCAGGCCCGAACCCCAACCAGGAGAGAAGTGATGATCGCCACCGTGGTCCTGTCGGTCGTGGTGCTGCTGGCGCTCGTGTTCGCGGCGTCGGCTTTTCGGATCCTGCGCGAGTACGAACGCGCCGTGGTCTTCACCCTGGGCCGTTTCTGGCGCGTCAAGGGGCCGGGGCTGGTGGTGCTGATTCCCGTCGTGCAGCAGATGGTGCGGGTGGACCTGCGCATCGTGGTGCTGGATGTGCCCAGCCAGGACGTGATCTCTCGCGACAACGTGTCGGTGAAGGTCAATGCGGTGGTGTATTTTCGCGTCATCGATCCGCAGAAGGCGATCATCCAGGTGGAGAACTTCCTCAACGCCACCAGCCAGCTTGCGCAGACCACCTTGCGTTCGGTGCTGGGCAAACATGCGCTGGACGAGATGCTGGCCGAGCGCGAGCGGCTCAATGCCGACATCCAGCAGACGCTGGACCAGCAGACCGACGCCTGGGGCATCAAGGTGTCCAACGTGGAGCTCAAGCAGGTCGACCTGGATGCGTCGATGATTCGCGCCATTGCCCGCCAGGCCGAGGCCGAGCGCGAGCGGCGCGCCAAGGTGATCCATGCCGAAGGTGAACTGGAGGCTTCGGAAAAGCTGCTGCAGGCCGCCCAGATACTCGCGCGCCAGCCCGAAGCCATGCAGTTGCGCTACCTGCAGACGCTGGCCAACATTGCCGGCGACAAGTCCAGCACGATCGTCTTTCCGGTGCCGCTGGACGCGTTCTCGGCGCTGGCGCGGGTCATGGTCCGGCACGAGCCACCGCCGGCCTGAAGGCCCTGCGCTGGTCGTGGCGCAAGGCCGGCGCCTGCCGCCGTGCGCGCTGGCGATGGGCGGCGCTGCGGCAGCTGCAGATGCCGCTCGAATGCGGCGTCGGCGCGGCAGGTGCAGATGTCGCTCAGCGGCGCCAGTGCGCCGGGTCGAACTCGAAGCGTTGTTGCATCAGGTCGGCGTCGTCGAAGTGCCTGCGCCCGACGAAGGCCGTGGCATGCCGGCCCCATTGGCGCATCGCGCCGGCGCGTGTGATACCCATCGGCCAGAACAACCAGGCCTCGGCGCGGTCGGTGCCGGCGATGAAACCATCGGGGCCGAAGACGCTGCGCCGGGCCGCCGGGCCCGCCGGCAGCGAACGCAGCTCGTCGTAGTCGCGCCAGCCGTAAAACGTGGCGCCATCGATCGGTTCGACGCTGATGCGTTGCAGGTAATGGGTGCCGGCGGCGATGCGCAGGACCAGGTGATCCTGTGGCCCGACGGCGGGCAGCGACTGCGGGCTGAAGGCCCATTCGATTCCCGCTGCCGGCGCCGGTTTCGCGCGCGCGGCCGCAGTCGGAAAGAACATGTGGAAGCAGCCACAGGGGTGCATGCTGTCGTAGGTCAGCGGTGTGCCGTCGGGCGCGAGCGTGACGCGGAACACCAACCCGTCCAGCTTGCCCGCCAGCAGGTCCACCGCGCCGCCGGGTGCCGCGGTGCGGGCCGGAAACCACAAGGTGTAGACCAGCTGCAGCAGGTTGTCGGCGCCGTAACGCGTGTAGGCCGTCTGGCGGTAGACCACCGGATCGGCGGAATCCACTTCCAGCGTCGCGCTGGCGTCGCTCGCGGCACCGGCACGCCAGACCAGGGCGCCGGGCCGGTCGTCGTCGCTGGCGACGTCGATGTCGAAGCTGGGCGCGAATTGTGCGAACAGCAGCTCGAGCTGCTCCGGCGATGGCGCCGGCACGCGCAGCGGGTCGTCCGGCGCGCTCGCCAGCACCTCGCCCAGGCGCGCCGCGCTGACGCTGTCGGGCGGCGGGCGCGTCGGTGGCGACAGGCGCGTGCGAGTTGCGCCGGCCGGGGGAGCCGCGTCGCGCGCGAATGCGGCGTACTGGCTGGCTTCGAAACGTCTTACGCCGATGCCGAACGGCAGCCGGCTCAGCGCGTACAGGCCGGCAATTCGGTAACCGGTGACGTAGGCGTCGGGTACCGAGAGCCGGTCCAGCAGGCCCGCCATGCGGACCGGCGTGGCAAGGTCGGACACCGCCAGGCGATGCGCGCAACCCTGCGTGTGCGCCAGCAGTCCGGCAACGTCCGCAGCATCGGTGCCCGAGCCCGTTCCCGAGCCGAGTCGCGCGCGCGCCGGCGCCGGCAGGTTGCTTATTTCCATGCTGCGCGCCTGCAGGTCCAGTCGCAGCAGGCGTTGCAGCAGCGCGGCCACGTCGGCGTTGTCCGCGGCATCGGCGTAAGACGTTTCGAAGCCAGCCAGTACGCCGCATTCGCGCGCGACGCGG
>JANMYG010000606.1:0-4302 GCA_031381865.1 Betaproteobacteria bacterium
GTGCCGACCCGGCGCCTGGAAAACGCCAAGCCGATCCAGCACCTGCCGTGGGTCGACCCGCTGCAGGCCGATGTACATGACGAGGCGGCGCTGCGCCAGCTGCTGCACGGGCACGACGCGGTGGTCAACCTGGTGGCCATCCTGCATGGCAACCAGGCTGCCTTCACGCGCACGCATGTCGAACTGGTGGGCAAACTGGTGCGCGCGTGCCAGGCCACCGGGGTGCGCCGGATCGTGCACCTGAGCGCCATCGGCACGGCCGCGGACGCGCCGTCGATGTACCAGCGCAGCAAGGCCCAGGGCGAAGCGGCGCTGGCGGCCAGCGGCCTGGATGTGACGGTGCTGCGCCCGAGCGTCATTTTTGGCGCCGGCGACCAGTTCCTGAACCTGTTCGCGCGGCTCCAGGCGGTGTTCCCCGTCATGCCGCTGGCGGGTGGCGCAACCCGCTTCCAGCCGGTGTGGGTGGAAGACGTGGCGCAGGGCATCGTGAACGCGTTGCTGCGAACCACCGCCGCCAGCGCTGGCGCCGCCCTGGCGCCCGTGATCGAGGCCTGCGGGCCGGATGTGCTGACGCTGAAGCAACTGGTGCAACTGGCGGGCGCGCTGAGCGGCCACGAGCGCCCGGTGCTGCCGCTGCCGATGGCGCTGGGCCGGCTGCAGGCGCTGCTGATGGAGCTCGGCCCGGGCCAGCCGATGATGAGCCGCGACAATGTCGACTCGCTGCGGGTCGACAACGTCGCCAGCGGCCGGCTGCCCGGCCTGGAATCCCTGGGCGTGCGGCCCAGCGCGGTGGCGGCGGTAGCGCCGAACTACCTTGGAGCCGATCCCAAGGATGTGCTGCTGGCGCGGCGGCGCGCCGCCGGGCGGATCTGAAGGCTGCGCCCGTGCCCGGCAGCGTCGGCCTCGGGGCCCCGCGCGACGAGAGCGTCTTCGCCGCGGTGCAGGAGTTGATCAGCTCGCGCCAGCACGTGTCGCCCAAACGGCTGCTGGCGCCGGGCCCGACGGCGCAGCAACTCGACAGCCTGCTGGCGCTTGCTGCGGCCGCGCCGGACCATGGGCAGTTGACGCCCTGGCGTTTCATCCTCGTCCCTGCCGCGCAGCGCCACCGGCTCGCCGACGCCTTCGCGCAATCCCTGCTCGACCGCGACCCTGGCGCGACGCCGGCGCAGCAGCTGGCGGCGCGCGACAAGGCCCACCGCGCGCCGCTGGTACTGGTGGCGGTGGCCTGCCTGGGCCCGCGCGAGCCGGACATTCCGGCGCTCGAACGCATGGTGTCGATGGGCGCCGCGATCCAGAACCTGCTGCTGGGCGCGCACGCGATGGGTTTCGGCGCCGGCCTGACCAGCGGGCAGGCGATGGCGTCGCCACGCCTGCATGTGTTGTGCGGCCTGGCGGATGGTGAAGTGCCGGTGTGCTGCATCAACATCGGCACGGTGGGCCAGCGCAAAGCCGCCACGCGCGTGCGCCCCGCCGCTGCAGACTTGCTGCGCGAACTCCCGGGCGACACTTCATCCGGCACGATGCGGTAGTGCAAGAGGCCTGCCGCGGCGTAGCGGTGCGACGCGCTCGGGAGACGCATCACGATCGTTGGGAGGTCGCTCCCGCGCCGACCACCGGTGCCGGCGCCGGCGGAACAGTGGCCACGATTTCCCCGGCCCGGGCCACGATCAACTCGCCCTCGGCCAGCGGCCGCCAGGCCTCATCGCTGAGCGGCACGCTGGCGATGAACAGCGCCACCCGCTCCGCATCCCCGACCGCTACCCCTACGCCGCAGTCGGGCGCCGGCCCGACGTTGGTGCAGTGGCGTTGCATCACCCACAACCCGGGCGGCTCGGCCCGGGGGCGGCCGTGCTGCATGCGCCGATGCCCGTGCGCGAACACCAGGTCGCCATCGGCGTACAGGAAGTTGGCCGGCCCGAACCCGCGCAGGTCGGCCGCGAACGCCGCCAGCAACCCGGTGCGCGCCTGCACTGACGGTGCTTCGGCGCCTTGCCACAACGGGCGCAGGCGCGCCAGCAAGGCGCAGAAGGCAAACTCGGAATCGGTCTGCCCGACCGGACGGTGCGAGCCGAGCGCCAATCTCGCGCTGCGCCCGATGTCCGGCAGGTCGCCGTTGTGGGCGAACACGTGCATGCGGCCACCGAGCTCGCGCACGAACGGCTGCGTGTTGCTCAACTGCACGGTTCCCCGGGTCGCGTGGCGGATGTGCGAGATCGCCAGATGGGTGCTCGGGCTGCGGGTTTCGAGGTAACGCACCAGCGGGCTGTCACCGGCCGGCGCCGGTTCGCGGAACAACGCGACATCGCTGCCCTGGAAAAATGCAACGCCCCAGCCGTCACGCGTGGTGCTGCCTGCGCCGGCACGTGCGGCCAGCGTGTGCAGCGAAAACGTCAGCTGGGTCGGCTGCGAGGTGGACAAAGCCAGAAGTTCACACACCACGCACTCCTTCGGACGCCCGGCGCGCCCATTTGACGACCTCGAACCACAATACGCTGAGCAGGCCCAGTGCACAGGCCAGCGCCAGCAACTGCGCCGGCAGCGCCGAAAACCGCAACACGCCTGCGGCCCAGGGCGTGTACAGCGCCAGCAGCAGCAGGGCGAACGCCACCCCGACCACGATCCACAAGGTGCGGTTCGGCAGCCGCAGTGCGATCCACAACGCGTCGGTGCCCGAACGGTTGGAAAAGATCAGCCCGAGGTTGGCCACCACGAGCGTGGTGAAGGCGAAGGCGCGCGCCTGCGCCTCGGGCCACCGGCCGTCGGCCCAGGCGTAGGCCGCCAGCACCATGGCCAGCACGCCGACGCCCTGCAGCAACGCCAGCCACAGGGTGGCGCCGCCGAACAGCGGAGCCGACACGTCGCGCGGCGCGCGCTGCATCCCGTCGCGCGCTGCCGGCTCGTTCTCGAATGCGAGCGAACAGGCCGGGTCGATGATGAGCTCCAGGAAGGCGATATGCATCGGGTACAACAATGCCGGCCAGCCCAGCAGCACCGGCAGCAGCGCCATGCCGGCGATCGGCACGTGCACGGCCAGGATGTACGACATCGACTTGCGCAGGTTGTCGAAGATGCGCCGCCCCAGGCGCACGGCGCCCACGATCGAGGCGAAGTTGTCGTCCAGCAGGACCAGCGACGCCGCTTCGCGCGCCACGTCGGTGCCGCGCCCGCCCATCGCGATGCCCACGTGGGCGGCGCGCAGGGCCGGCGCATCGTTGACACCGTCACCGGTCATCGCCACGATGTCGCCGCGCGCCTTGAGCGCCTGCACGATGCGCAGTTTCTGCTCCGGCGCGATACGCGCGCAGACGCGCACCGATGCAATGCGCTCGCGCAGCGCGTCGTCGTCCAGCGTCGCCAGTTCGTCGCCCGACAGCACCTGGTCACCGTCCGCACCGCTGGGCCGGTCGCCACCGAGCGACCCGGGCGGCGTGCCGGCGGCCAGCAGTCCGGCCTGCACGGCAATGGCCCGCGCCGTGGCCGGGTAGTCGCCGGTGATCATCATGACCCGGATGCCGGCTTGCCGGCATTCGGCCACCGCCGCGGGAACCTCGGGGCGCAGCGGGTCGGACAGGCCCATCAGGCCGACAAAGGCGAAGTCGAAATCGTGTTCGACCGCCGGCCAGTCGCGGCCCTCGAAGCGCCCCTGCGCCACCGCCAGCACGCGCAGGCCGTCGGCGGCCAGGGCGTCGACCGCGCCGGCGATGCGTGCGCGCGCCGGCGCATCGAGGTGGCACAGGTCCACCACCGCCTCGGGTGCGCCCTTGGCGGCCACCACATGCGTGTTGCCTGCCGACGCGCTCCAGACATGCGACATGGCGCGCAGTTCAGGGCTCAGCGCATAGGTCTGCACCAGTCGCCAGTCGTGGTGCAGGTGTTCGGTCTGCGCCAGGAACTGCTGGCCGAGCCGGTGGAAGGCCTGCTCCATCGGATCGAACGCATCCACCACACTGGCGAGGATCGCGTATTCGACCAGCGTGTGGAAGGCATCGGGCAGCGCACCGGCCACCAGCGTGTCGATGCGCGCGCTGGCATCCAGCGCCACGCCGCCGGCCACCAGGTGCGACACGGTCATGCGGTTCTCGGTCAAGGTGCCGGTCTTGTCGGTGCACAGCACGGTGGTGGCGCCGAGTGTCTCGATCGCGTTGATGCGCCGCGTGAGCACGCCTTCACGTGCCAGCCGCCAGGCGCCCAGCGCCGGGAACACCGTCAGCACCACCGGGTATTCCTCGGGCAACATGGCCATCGCCAGCGCGATGCCGGCCAGCAGCGCCTGCAGCCAGTCGCCGCGCAGCAGGCCATGCA
>JANMYG010000611.1:0-19260 GCA_031381865.1 Betaproteobacteria bacterium
GACCGACATGACCAATTTGATCGCCGATTTGGGTCAGCAAACCCTTGTCGACAAGGAAACTGCCCATGTCATCGGACGGTGCGGCCATCGCAATCGAAGCCGTGAGCATCCAGGTTGAAATTGCCCACGTGGCTTTTTTTAATTGCATCGCCGGAGGATAACCGTTGACTTGTTATAAGTCAA
This sequence comes from Betaproteobacteria bacterium, assembly GCA_031381865.1. Taxonomy (GTDB): domain Bacteria; phylum Pseudomonadota; class Gammaproteobacteria; order Burkholderiales; family Burkholderiaceae_C; genus CAISIP01. The sequence continues at coordinate 184 of JANMYG010000611.1, forward strand.
TTTAAGTATGCATTGTAAGTTGTTGATTCATTTAATCTAAACATTAAGTATCAACAAATATTCAGAGTCTGTGGTCGGTATCCGGCCGGTTCGTACCCTGATAGCATCCACCCAACCCGGTCGACAGTTGAAACAGAATTTGCGGCTTGGCGCCGAAATGCCGGCCGCGCAATTGCCGTTTTTTGCTGCAACCGGGCTGTTGCGCGACACCACGTGCACACCACGCATTTTTTGAAGGACCTCCATGTTCAAGGCGATCTTGCTCCGCAAGGACGATGGTTTCACGGCCAAGGTTTGCGACGTCGACGAGGCCGGACTGCCCGCCGGAGATGTCACGGTGCAGGTCGAGTACTCGACCCTCAACTACAAGGACGGGCTGGCGATCACCAACAAGTCTCCGGTGGTCCGAACCTGGCCGATGGTGGCTGGAATCGACGGATCGGGAACGGTCGGCGCATCGACGCACCCTGGCTGGAAAGCCGGCGACAAATTCATCCACAACGGCTGGGGGGCAGGGGAGACCCGTTGGGGCTGCCTGTCCGAATGCGCGCGCCTTCAGGGCGACTGGCTGGTGAAGTTGCCGGCGGCCTTCAGTCCACGCCAGGCGATGGCAATCGGAACGGCCGGTTACACCGCCATGTTGTGTGTACTCGCGCTGGAGGACCACGGCGTCACGCCGGATGCCGGCGAAATACTGGTGACCGGCGCGACCGGAGGCGTCGGCAGCGTGGCAACCGCGCTGCTCGGCAAGCTCGGTTACAACGTGGTTGCCGCGACCGGGAAGGCAACCGAAGAGGCCTACCTCAAGGCATTGGGCGCCACCATGGTGATCGACCGCGCCAGCCTGGCGGCCCCCGGAAAACCGTTCCAGAAGGAGCGCTGGGCCGGTGTGGTGGATGCCGTCGGCTCGCACACGCTGGCCAATGCCCTGGCGCAAACCCGCTACGGCGGAGTAGTCGCCGCCTGCGGACTGGCGCAGGGCATGGACCTGGCGACGACCGTGATGCCTTTCATATTGCGTGGCGTGACGCTGGCCGGGGTCGACTCGGTAATGGCTCCGCTGCACAAGCGCCAGCGTGCCTGGGAGCGCCTGGCACGCGACCTCGATCCGGCGCACATCGAAGCCATGGTGGAAGAGGTTTCGCTGGAGCAGGCGATCGCCAAGGCGCTGGAATTGATGGACGGCAAGTTGCGCGGCCGGGTGGTGGTGCGCATCAAGGGCTGACACCACGCGACGCTGCCCGAACCAAAAAAGCCAAGATAGATCAACCCGTGGTCACTTCTCCAGTGTCACGAACAGGAAGTCGGAACCATCACCCAGGGTCGGGCCGCTGAGCCCTGGCTGCAGCGGCGCGGACGCCACGTGGTGGCCTTCGATCCACCGCAGGCCGGCATCGGTCGCGAGGCGCCTGATGGTGTCGGCCGAATTGACGGGGTAGGGGCGGCGGCTGCCGGCGTAGGCCAGCGCCATTTGGCGCGCAGCGTCTTCTGGCAGGGTCGCCAGCGCGGGCAAGGCATGGCACGACAGGGCCACTTTGTCGGCAAAGCGCCGCGCCTGTTGTTCCGAGAAAGCTGTTTGTATCGACTCTGTCTCGGGTCGCAAACGGTTGGAAAAAACCAGCCTGCCACCCGGACGCAACATGGCCGCGTAGGTCGCGAACAGGCGGGGCCTGGCATCCGGGCTGAAATAACCCAGGAAACTGCTGGTGACGATCAGGTCATATCCATCGAGCGGGCGATGGCCCAACAGGTCTGAACATACGGTCTCGATCGGTTGTCCCAGTTTTTGCGCGTACCACGCGTTCAATTTCAATGGCGTGGGGCAAATATCCAGGACTGTGATTGCGGGTGGCGATGGTGTGCAGCTGAAAGCGTGCAGCACGTGGGCAAGCATCGAATAATCGGCACAACCTGAAATCAACAGGCGCCGGGCTGCACCGCTTCGGTGGTTTTCCCAAACCAGCGCCAATTCCGTCATCGCCCGCAGGTACTCCATGGCATGGCCGCCAAGTGCGGGGCCGAGCTTCATCAGGCGCAAGTACTGCCACAAGCCGTGGTAACTCGCGCATGAATCGCCGCGGGTATCGGCAACGCAGTGTTGGGCTGCCCAGCGCCAGGCAAGGGGCGCGCTGTCGGCCAATGGTTCGACGAGATGGCTGGGAAGGGCGTCCGGTTGGTTCATCGGGCGCTCACTGGCTTTTGGTGGTTGCCGACAAGCGCTGCGCAATCGCCGCAAAGCGCAATCGGTCACCCGCGATGAGATCGCCAAAGGTGCGCCCGGTCAGATAGGTGGGCTCGATATTGCCGCGTTCCTTGATGGTGCGGCGCGTTTCTTCGCCTTCGGTGACACGTTGCAGCAGGCCGCGCATTTCGTTCAGCAGCGGCTCGGGCACACCCTTTCTGGCGAAGAAACCAAACCAGTTCGTCGCCTGGAAACCGGGCACGAATTCGGCCAGCGCTGGTACATCGGGATAAGCTGGCGTGCGCCTGGCAGAGGAAATGCCGATCATCCGGAGCCGACCACTTTCGACCAGCGATAACGCCGAAGTTCCAGCCACGAGGATGCGGACGTCGCCGCGCGCCAGCGCCTGTGTGGCCCGGACATTGCCCTTGTAGGGCACATGCAGGAGTTTCAGGTCCAGGGCCGCGGAAAGCCCCTCCATCGACAGATGGTGCAATGAACCGATCCCGCCGGTGCCGTAGGCCATTGGCAGCGATGCGGAGCGCGCTTCGAGCATGAAATCCTTGAACGACGCGATCGGGTCGTCGTTGCGCACCAATACATAGAAGTTGCTGGTTGCGACCAAGGCGACCGGCAAGATGTCTTCCAGGATGTCGTTCGAGTTGCGGGGGTAGAAGCTGGGGTTGATGGTAATGATGCTTTCTTGCGCCAGCATCCAGGTCCGACCGTCGGGCGGTTCGGTGCCAAGACGGCGCAGGGCGATCTCGCCAGCCGCGCCTTCGACATTGAGAATCGTGACCGCCAACTTGTGCGACTGGGCAAGAGTCTGGGCAAAAACCCGCGCGATCAGATCCGGCGCGGCACCCGGAAGACTGGAGACGATAAAGCGCAGGTCCTGCAACGCCACCAGGCCTTCCGGCGTGGCGGCCAGGGCATCCAGGCCAAGGCTGACGCAGCCTGGCAGCAGTGCTGCGGTTCCGAGCAGTTTTCTGCGTCGCATATTGGTAGCAATGGTGGTTGGGTCGATCCGTATTTTGCCTGTTCGCCGGGCTGGCGCCGCCGGCGCACGGGGTCAGGCCGGCCACAAACCGGACACTGCCGACGCCAAGGATCGCAGATCGTCGGCGTACCAGGCTACCTCGGCGCCCCGACGCGGCAATTCGTGCGGCTGGGGCAGGCAATCTGCCAGGCCGGCCGGGGCAACGATAGCTTGCACGACATGCGGCAAGGCCAGTTTCCACATGTCCATGAGTTCCGTTTGATTCCATGCGGCTTCCGGCCCCGGCCCGGCCAGAACCAGCACATCGATGCGGTCGAAGGGCAGGCCGGACAACACGATCTGGCCCGGAGTCATCACCACGATGGCCGCGTCGACGGCACCGTTTGCCATCAGTATTTGGCCGGCCACGAAGGCGCTGGGTTGACGGCCAGTCTGTCGCTCGGGCCCCAGCCAGACGCCTTCGGTGGACGCACATCCGACGACGATGCGCGTGTCCCGGCTGATTTGCATGAGCTGTTGCTCGACCTTCCCGGGCAGGCCCACGACCAGCGCCACCGGGATGCGCGATTTGCCCGGGAGTAGTTCCCGCAGCATATCGGCGTAGATGCCGGGCGTGGTCAGCGTACCGATTTGGGGTTGCCCGTTGACTTCACAGATCACGGCGCCGGTCTCGAGCCAGGAGCGGGAAATGTCCTGCATGATCACGTCAACACCTGCGAGGTCCAGCTGCAGGGCCGCAGCGGAGCGCTCGGCCAGACGCAGGTTGTCCGGATGAATGTGCTGCGTGACCAAAGAAGGTGTTCCACCGGCCGAGACATTGGACCGCCGCCGCAGCCGGACATATTGGCCAGCGGCTGGCACCGATTGGGGTGACATGCCGTTTTCACCCAACAATTCCAGTGCCTCCCGATCGAGTTCGAGCAGGTCGCGACCACGGGCCCGCGCGCGTCGGGCCCGTTGGTCGTCCTGCTTCGCGACGTCGATCAGGCTGGCGACCGAGAGCATTCCGTCACCGATGACCCCACCCGGAAGTCTGGAGACGGTCTTGATCACCCGGCCATTGAACACGGTGAACCGGAAGTCCTGGCCGTGGAAGTGTTTTTCCACCAGGATATTGGCGGAGTGTTTGGAGGCCTCGTGAAAAGCCGCTGCGACGCCCGCGTCATGGCGCAGGTCAGCCGCCACGCCCAGCCCCTGGTCGCGATCCGCCGGTTTCACGACCACCGGGTAACCCAACTGTCTGGCAAGCTGCACTGCCTGCTCCGCAGACGCTGCCAGGGCATGCCTGGGCGCGGGCAACCCGGCCTGGCGCAGGACGGCCGCGGTCTTGACCTTGTCGCGTGCGATGCGGGTGCCGATGACAGAGGTGCAGTCGGTGTAGCTGCTTTCCAGCCAGCGGCTGTGCCGGCCGCTGCCAAAGCAATAGACCTCCGGAACCACCAGCCGCCAGGGTATGTCGAGTGTCTGCGCTGCCTTGAGGAAGCGGAAGTTGTTGACTCCCTGCAGTTTGAACGGCTGCAGCGACGCGAGCAGCTGTTCGAAATTCTGCAGCGCGCCCTGTGCGCCATGCGGCGACAACTCGCCACATGCCAGGAAACAGGATATGGCCTGGCTTGCCCACGCCAGGGCGTCGCCCGTGGATTGCGGCGCCGCGTAGGGCACGGCGACATGCAGTTGGACCAGCCCACCGTCGTTTGTGGCTTGCAAGACATGCCCCGACTTGAACACCGGTACGTCCACATGGCGCTGGACGGCAGCAGCCCAATGCAACGCCCGCCAGGCCAGCGCGAGTTCATTGGACGGCGCAACTGGTTCGTCGGGCACCGGCTCGGGAACCAGTTGCAGCATTGCGCGATCGAGGGCGGCAAGGTCGACCGCTCGCCCTGGCCGCAGATACAGACGCAGCCGTCCGAGCATCACCGGCTGGCCCATGCCGTAGCCAGTTCCATGCAAGACGCGCCATTGGGGCTCGAATTCGAGCGCTGGTGGCTGCGCTGTCTGTGGCGTGAGTGACATTGGCTGTTTCTCGGGCTCGATGCTACGATTCTGCTGGTCAGAGTTCGCTGACGGACTGTTGGCAGCCAACGCCGTCGGCCCAACGGCCCGTTTGATTATTCCATGAGCACCGACGCCATCGCCCCACCCGAACCCAGCCTGTCGCCGGCGCTGCGCAGCATCGATGCGCTGCCTGGTCCGCGCGGGTGGCCACTGGTGGGCAACCTGTTCCAACTCGACCGCGCGCGGGTCCACCAGACAGTGGAACAGTGGTGTCGCCGTTATGGGCCATGGTTCCAGATGCACCTTGGCCCGACGCGTTTTGTGGTGGTCGCGGACCACGAAGCCATAAGCGCGATCCTGCGCGACCGGCCCGACGGCTTCCGCCGCCCGCCCCGCCTCGAGGTCGTGTGGCGCGAGATGGGGCTGACGCCGGGGGTCTTTGGCGCCAACGGGGAGGCCTGGCGGCACCAGCGCCGGATGGTCATGGCGGGGTTCGACCCGGGCCATGTGCGGGCCTACTTCCCATCGCTCTGCAGGGTGACGCAGAGGTTGGCCGCCCGCTGGCAACTGGCCGCGCGCAGCGGGGCTGCGATCGACCTGCAGGCCGACTTGATGCGTTTTACCGTGGACGCGATCGCGGGGCTGGCCTTCGGCGCTGAAATCAACACGCTCGAGTCGGACGAAGTGGTGATCCAGCACCATCTGGACAAGATCTTCCCGGCCGTCGCGCGGCGCATGTTGGCGCCCTACCCGTATTGGCGCCATTTCAGGCTGCCGGCGGACCGGCGGCTCGAGCGCGAAGTGGCGGCGGTCAATACCGCGGTGCAGGAGTTCATTGCCAAGGCCCGCGCGCGCATGTTGGCCAATGCCGAATTGCGCCAGCATCCGGGCAACCTGCTCGAGGCCATGCTGGTTGCCGCGGACAAGGTTGACAGCGCGGTGGACGATCGCGACGTCGCCGGCAATGTACTGACGATGTTGCTGGCCGGCGAAGACACGACCGCCAACACGCTGGCGTGGATGCTGCACCTGCTGCAGCGCAACCCCGAGGCCATGCGCGCCGCGCAACAGGAAGTGCGCGCGGTGGCCGGCACCGGCGGGGAGGGCGGCGCAGGCCACGTGTTCACGCACGAAGAGATCGGCCGGCTCGATTTTGTCGAAGCCTGCGCCCAAGAAACCATGCGGCTCAAGCCGGTCGGGCCGTTGAATGTGGTGCAGGCGCTGCGCGACAGCCGCATCGCCGATGTGCACATTCGCGCTGGCACGATGCTGTGGCTGGTGATGCGCCACGACACCTTGCAAGAACGCCATTTCCCGAATCCGGAAGCATTCGATCCGCAACGCTGGCTGGACGATGGCGCCGGCAACCGGGCGGCAAGTTCGGCCAAACGCGTGTCGATGCCTTTTGGCGCGGGTCCCCGGGTGTGCCCGGGACGGTACCTCGCCCTGCTCGAGATCAAGATGGCTGTCGCCATGCTGCTCAACTCCTTCGACATCGTCAGCATCGGAACAGCGGATGGTTCCGAGCCGCTGGAACATTTGTCCTTCACCATGGCACCGGTTGGGTTGAAAATGCGGTTACGTGAGCGTTGTTGAATGGCGGCTGGCCCGGTTCCATCGTCTGCACCGTGGGGCCGGCAGTCGGTATTGCCACTCAGGGACTAGACTGGACCCGAACCAGAACCTTCAGAGGTCAACGGGTCTCGAGATCGGCAGACAAATGAAAACTGGCAAGAACTTCGGTCGCGGCCTGTGGGTCGCGACCCTGTTGGCGGTAGCATGCGGCTGCGCCATCGCACAAGGCAATTCAGCCTCGATGGACGCGCCGGCGCTGGTGGTGGACGTCTGCAAGCGCGACGTCATGAAATACCAGAGCAACATCGAACTGGTGCGCAAGTCCCTGGGCGACAAGGCGGCCGCCGAACTCGATGCCAAGTTCATGGACAAGGCGCAATGGGACGCGACACTGCTCAAGGACGGATACTGCGGCATCGCACGCAAGCTGCGCGAGCAAAAACTCACCAAATAGGCGAGGGCATCGAGTCAGCCTGTTGAAAGCTCAGCGCCCACAATCGGCCTGTCAGACCACGCGGCCTGCGCCCCGGACGAGATCCGTTCATGGTGCGCTGGTCGAGCCGCCGCAGCCCTTCGGCAGGCACTGGGCGAACGATCCATGCTTTGAGCGCCACGGCGGATCAGACTTCGATGCAACCAAGGAAGGAACACCATGCCCTCGTACTCCGAATTCCACCGCCAGTCGCTGCAACAGCGCGACGCCTTTTGGGCCGAGCAGGCCAAGCTGGTCGATTGGCGCCAGCAGCCGGCGCAGGTGTGCGACTACAGCAATCCGCCCTTCGCACGCTGGTTTGCCGGTGGCACCACCAACCTGTGCCACAACGCGGTCGACCGGCATCTGGCAGCGCGCGCCGGGCAGGCCGCGCTGATCGCCGTATCGACCGAGACCGGTCAGGAAAAGGTGTATTCGTTTCGCGAACTGCACGCCGAAGTGCAGCGCATGGCGGCTGCGTTACGCGCCCTGGGAGTCGAGAAAGGCGACCGGGTGCTGATCTACATGCCCATGATCGCCGAGGCCGCCTTCGCGATGCTGGCCTGCGCGCGTATTGGCGCCATCCACTGCGTGGTGTTCGGTGGATTCGCGTCCGGCTCACTGGCCTCGCGGATCGAAGACGCGTCGCCCAGGTTGATCATCAGCGCCGACGCCGGCTCGCGCGGCGGCAAGGTGGTCGAATACAAGCCACTGCTCGACGAGGCGATCCGCTTGTCGAGCCACCAGCCCGAATCGGTGTTGATGGTCGACCGCCGGCTGGCGCCGATGGAACTGCAAGGCGGCCGCGACCACTTGTGGGACGATCTGCGCCGCACCCACCTCGATGCCGTGGTGCCCTGTGAATGGGTCGACGCCACGCACCCGAGCTACACCCTGTACACCAGCGGCACCACGGGCAAACCCAAGGGCGTGCAACGCGACACAGGTGGTTATGCGGTGGCGCTGGCGGCCAGCATGAAACATATTTTCTGCGGCAATGCCGGTGAGACCTATTTCTCCACCAGCGACATCGGCTGGGTGGTGGGCCACAGCTACATCATCTACGGCCCGTTGATTGCCGGCATGGCGACGATCCTGTACGAGGGCTTGCCCACACGCCCGGATGGCGGTATCTGGTGGAGCCTGGTCGAGAAATACAAGGTGACGGTGATGTTCAGCGCACCCACCGCCGTACGGGTGCTCAAGAAGCAGGATCCGGCGCTGCTGACGAAATACGACCTGTCGAGCCTGCGGGCGTTGTTCCTTGCCGGGGAGCCGCTGGACGAACCGACCGCGCAATGGATTTCCGGCGGCCTCGGCAAACCGATCATCGACAACTACTGGCAGACCGAAACCGGATGGCCGATCCTCGGCCTTGCCAACGGCGTCGAGAAGGCGGTCAGCAAATTCGGCAGCCCGGGAGTGCCGATGTATGGCTACGACGTGAAGCTGTTCGACGAGACGACCGGCGAAGAGCTCACCGGCGCCGGGCAAAAAGGCGTGGTTGCCATTGAAGGCCCGCTGCCGCCCGGCTGCATGCAGACGGTGTGGCGTGACGACGAGCGTTTCGTCAAGACCTACTGGAAAAGCATCCCCGGCAAGACGGTCTACAGCACTTTCGACTGGGGCATCCGCGACGAAGACGGCTACTTCTTCATCCTCGGGCGCACCGACGACGTCATCAATGTGGCTGGCCACCGACTCGGCACGCGGGAAATCGAAGAAAGTATTTCCGCCCATCCGAACGTCTCGGAAGTGGCGGTGGTGGGCGTGGCGGATCAGCTCAAGGGCCAGGTGGCCATGGCCTTCGCCGTGGTCAAGGACGCCAGCGCGCTGGCCATCCCGGGCGGCGCCTTGAAGCTCGAAGGCGAGATCATGGGTCTGGTCGACAAGGACCTGGGCGCCGTGGCGCGGCCCGCGCGCGTGCGGTTTGTGACCGTGCTGCCCAAGACTCGCAGCGGCAAGTTGTTGCGCCGCGCCATTGCGGCGGTATGCGAAGGGCGCGACGCGGGCGACCTGACCACGATGGAAGACCCGGCTGCGTTGCAGCAGATCAAGGATCTGGTCAGCGGCTGATCGTCGTTGTCGCCGGCGCGCGAGCCTGCGCCGGCACATCGAACGCCTGGGGCGGCAGGCCGGCCTGGTGGCGCTGCACCATCATGGTCCAGGCGGCCTCCCATTCGCGCACCCGCGCCTCGGGATCGAACAGCGGCGCAGCGGCGTGTTGCCGTGCCAGCCGGGCGCGCAACTCGTTGCGGGCGCTGGCGTCCTTCCCAAGCCTGACCACTGTTTCGACAAAGGCCGCCGGGCTTTCTACCACGCAGTCCCCCAGGCCAGCGGCGCGCACGATGCTGCCGCCCAGCCGCGAGGCCATGCCCTGGCCGGCACAGGTGACCGCCGGCACGCCCATGCGCAAGGCGTCGGCGAGGCCGTGGTTGGCGTTGAAACGCACGGTGTCGACAAACAGGTCGGCCAAGCGGATTCGCGCCAGCAACTGCGCCCGGCTGCCCGAGGGCAGGTAGACCAGCCGGGCCGCGTCGACGCCCGATTCCTGGGTCGCGCGCGCGAGGTTGTTGCGTGTTGCACCAGCGTACGCCGGCAGCCACAAAACGGCTTCAGGCAGCGCCTTGAGCATCTTCAGCCACAGACCAAAACTTTGCGGGTCGACCATCACCGGCGGCAGGAAGCAGCACAACACGAGCGCATGTTCTGGCAAGCCTGCATCCGTGCGCGAACACGCCAGTGGGTCGGCCACATCGTTGTTGGTTGCGAGCCAGCAGGTGTATGGCAGGCGCACGACTGCGCCATACGGCTCCATGTCGATGCCGTCCGGATGGACAAAGGTGTCGGACATGTTGTAGTCGCACTGGCGCGGCGGATGGTGCCGGTGCCACGTGGTCTGGCGAATCTGGATCGGCGCGACCCGCCGCTCGGGAATTTCGGGCCGGCACCAGGGAGTATTGAAGGCGGCATCGACGAACACATCGAGCTCGTCCAGCCGGATCCGCGCCACCGCTTCGTCGTTGCTCATGTGGGCAATTTCAACGACGGTGACGCCCAGACTGCCCAGGCGCCCGGCGACTGCAAAGTCCGGGTTCGGCGTGGGCGAGTAGATATGCAGCGCAAAACGCGACCGGTCATGCGCCAGCAGTTGCTGTGCGAGTGCGTTGGCGAAACGGGGGTCGCGCATATTTTGCGTTGCCAGCCCGACGTGTATGCGTCCGTCGCGCCCTTTCGATCGCCGTGCGACAAATGGCGCCATCTTGCTCGACAGCTGGCCCGCGATCGCGTCCATCGAGATGCGCCGGAGCTGGAACATCTCGTCTTCGCGCAACGGCAGCATCAGGCCGTAGAACTGGGCATCGCGCCAGTCGCGCACCTGGCCGGTGCGGGTGCAGCGGGCCAGCATTTCCCGCAGCACCGCGGTCAGACGGTCATGGTCGCGCCAGTCGCACTCCTGCATGGCGTCGAACGCCTGGCGGCAAAACAGGTCGTAGGCATCGGGCGCCCTGGGTGGCGATTGCCGAACATGGCGCGACTGCGCCATGTTGGCGCCTGCTGTCAGCTCCTTGACCAAGTCGGCGGCGTCGGGGTGGAGTTTGTCGAGGCCGTCTTGCGCGGACTCGATCTGGCCGTCGAATGCCAGCGCAAGCACACGCCTGGCGGCGAGTGCCGCGTTGTGCGGGAAGCGCTGCACGACATCGGCCAGCAAGCCGGCCACCTGCGCGAAGCGGCGACCGGCGATCAGAGTGTCGGCCAGATTGCACCATGCCGAACTGTCGTCGGGCGCCAGCTCGGTGCAGCGCTCCAGCTTGCTGATCGCGCCGTCCCAGTCGCCCGCGCGCCCCAGGATCAGCGCGGTGTTGTTGAGCGCCCGCAGGTGATCGGGATCGAGTTGCAGCGCTCTCGCGTAGGCGACCCCGGCGACGTCCAGCCGTCCACAGGTTTCGGCGGCGATTGCCAGGTTGGTGGCTCCGTCCGGGGTCATCAGCAATTGCTCGCGTACCGTGTGCAGCACCTGGTAGGCCGCCTGCGGCTGCCCAAGCCCGGCCAACATCGTCGCGCATGCGCTGGCAGCATTGGTACTGCCCGGGTCCAGCGCCAGCGCCTTTTCGAACGCCACCAGCGCTTGTTCGGGTTGTCCGCCGGCGTGCAGCGCGGCGCCGTGTTGCATGTAGCTCGCGAAGCTGCCGGGCTCATTCATGGTAGGAAGGGAGGGGTCGATGGTTGGAAACAATGAACCGGTTTGACGGTGGATGTACCAGCCCGGGAGTGGATTGCAGCCGTCTGTCGTGTCCCGTCGCCAGGCGCGGGTTGGGGATGATTTTCGGCGTTGGAGGGCGGCACAATCCAGTATAACTTTGCGTTTGCGAATAGATGATCGAACCCATGCCGCCATCGGATGCCCGCTCTGTCCTGCATCTCGTGGGTCGCTTCGACGACCCCTATACCGGAGCCGAGCGTGAGTTGCCGGATCTGGCCGGCGCGATGCAAGGGCGGCGCGAAACCATGCTGTGGTCGGTCGTGCCACCGCATCCGGTGTTCGCCGCCCAGGGTGTGCGTGTGATCAGCGCAACGCAAGGTGAGTTTCCCAGTGGTGGACTGTTGCTGTTGGGTGGTGTGCACGTGCGGCTCGGGTCGTGGCTCGAGCAGGCCCGTCCCGCTCGTATTGCCCTGCGTTACAACCTGCCCAACCACCAGCGCCTGTTCGATGCCATTGCCCGTATTCGTGCCGCCACAGACGTCGAGCCTGAACTGCTGTTCGCCTCGACCGCGCTCCAGTTGTCGGTCGGCTTGCCAGGACGGGTAGAGCCCAGCCTGATCCGGCTCGATCCGTTTCTGCAATCACCGGTGGAACGTCCCGAGCGCGCATTCGTCACGGTCGGGCGGGTCAGCCGCGATGTGATCGAAAAACACGATCCGCAGGACGCCGCCCTCTACCGCATGCTGGCCGCCCGCGGAATCCGGGTTCGCATCATGGGCGGCACCTGCCTCAGGCCATGGTTGGGCGATGTTCCCGGGGTGGAACTGCTGCAATCCGGGGCCGAGGAAGTGGCGCGGTTCCTGCAGTCACTCGACGTGTTCTTTTACCGGACCGGCAGTTTCACCGAGCCTTATGGCCGGGTGGTGCTCGAGGCGATGGCCAGCGGCCTGCCGGTGGTCGTGGCAGCGAACGGCGGTTATGCGGAGCAGATCACGCCCGGCGTCGACGGCATCCCGATCCAGCGCCAGGAGGAGGCGCTACATGCACTGCAAACGCTTGCGTGCCAACCGGCGTCAAGGCAAAAGATCGGGTTGGCCGCGCGCGCGCGCGCCATCGAGGTGCACGGACCTGCGGCAATTGAGCGGCTGGTGGAATACTACCTGGCTTGAGCACACTATGGTTCGGTTGGCAGTGCCAGACCCTGTGGTCCGCTGCCGCCAACCGATTCGGGGCATCGTCCATCGATGGCCGATCAGGCCCGCAGCAGCGCGGCTTCAGTGCACGGTACGCGGTTGGACCAGCCGATCAGCGCTTATTGCGGCGGCAAAGTTATCGGTGCCGGCGTGATCGCACCGCGCGTCAACGCCACCGCGCCCTGGACCATGCCGATGTTGGCGGCTGTGCCGAACCGCGTCACAGACGAGTCTTGACGGTAGATCATGCCGGCACGGGTGGCCTGGTTGCCGGTGAAAAAGCCCTTGACGTCGCCACCACAGTTGCCGTTGGCCGAGAACAAGGCGCCGCTGTTGATATTTCCTGACTCGCGCAACTGCACACTGACATTGGCGCCATTCTTCACAAAAGTCGTGTCGACCTCGATGCTCATCGACCCAGTGCCGAAGTTGACGTCGCGCAGGAAGGCGCTGTCCAGCCGGCCCACGCTGGTGACTCCGTTCAGCGTTGCGGTTGGCGGCGTGCCACCGGCCATCGAGTAGGTCGCCGTGCCGGAGGCCGGCATCTGGGACTGCTGCGCCGGGCGCCCAACGAGGTAATGCACCCCGGTCATTGCGGAGTTACCTCCATAGGACGAGAGTTCCTGCCCTTTGGCCCAGTAACCCCAGCCGATGAAATCCGGGTCGCCAACGTTGCCCAGCGAGCCGGAACTACTGACCGGGCTGGTTGCGGCGTGGGTGGTGATAAATGACGAAAAACCGCGATAACACTCACTGCCACAGGAGTCTTCACCATCGTCAGTAGCCGAATGCATGTACATCTGGTTGCCGATGAATGTGCCTGTGCCCGTAACGGGGTTTGATCCGTTGTTGGGGAAATAGTTGAAAACGTTGTTTCCGAAGTACTGGTCGTCGCTGGACGCAAACAGCGCCAGGACATGCTCCACCTGCTTGGCGCTGCCGTTTCGCAGCAAGACCGCGGCACCCTGCACGTAGCCGACCATCTCATTGTCTGTTTCGTAGACCAATCCGGCCCGGCCGGCTTGCGCCCCGGTAAAGAAGCCGTTGAAATAGCCGCTTCCCTCGCCATCCGAATAGAAGGTCGACCCGTACACGGAGCCGGAATCGTAGATCTGCACGGGCACCACTACCCCGCCCTTGACGAACTCCGTATTGATGAATCCACTCAACCGCCCGATGCCGAAATCGACGTTCAGGCCCGCGTTGACGAGCGTGCCGAAGATCGACGTTCCTTCGTAGGTTGCCGTCGGTGCCGTCCCGCTGAGAAAACCACCCGGGCCGGCGAAGAGGTTGTAGACGGCAGTCCCGGTGACCGGCATCTGGATCTGGGGCGTCGGGCGCCCGACGATGTAATGAATGCCTGCAAATTCCTGCGGCCCGTCCGACAGGCGCAGGCTGGTTGGTTGCTCGAGTTCACCAGTGGAAGTGATCTTGCCCGCGTCCCAATAGCCCCAGCCGATGAATCCCCGATCGGTGGGGTTGCCGACCTGGCCAAAGGTGCCGGCACCCGAACTCGTCTTTTGCACGATGACCGAACCACCACCGTAATACGTTGGCACCTCGTGGCTGACCATTTGCCCGTCAACGAAGGTACCAATGCCGGTGCTTGGGTCCTCGCCGCCACGCGGGTAACCATCGATGAAACTGTCGCCGAACGCGAACAGCGCTGACACACCGCCCAGCACGCCGTTGGCCAGTGGCAATTCCACCCGGTTGATGTCCTCGTACCTTTCGGGACTGAACCTGTCCCGGCGCTCCACCAGGGGCGGGACGGGCGACCGCTGGCTTGTCCGACGGGGCAGGCTGTTGCTGTCCGTAACCCGGACCACCTCGCCAACGATGAGCCCGATGCAACCCGCATTGGTGCAGACTTCGATCGCGTCCTGCTCGCCGGCCACGTCCATCGTGCCATCCGGATTGATACGTCCGGAAAAACCCGAGCCACGAATGCCTATGGTCGCCGTGCTGGTGGTGACCTTGTAGTTCTCGCGATTGCGTTTGCCGATCAATCCGGTGATCGCGCGCATACCGCCGCGCAGGAAGCTGACCGCGAAGCTGTCCTTTCCGGCGTCGTTTTCGTCGGCATATTTGTCGATGTTGAACTGGCTGTTGGGCGACAGCGACACCAGACCGCCATCCGTAAAGCGAATCTGCGCCTGGCCCGCATTGCCGGTCACGATGCTGTCGCCGGATTCAATCGCCTGGCCCTTGGACAGCGGCGTTGCGGCCGTGCCACGGCGCACATTGACATCACCGACCGAAAACTGCGCCACTCCAGCTGCGCCGTGCACGTGCAACGGATAGATCGCAGACAGGGCCATCAGCAGCGCGGCATTTTTGAGCTTGAAAGGATGGTTCATGACGGGACCTTTGACGTTGGACTGGATCGCAGTTTGACTTCAGAACTCCAGCCGGGCAGCCACGGAAACCGTGGTCCGGTCGTAGTCATTGATGACGACGTTCGACTGGTTGCGGACATAACTCACTTGCGGCGTGATGCGCCAGGCCTTGGCCGGCACCCAGTTCAGGCCCACGCTCAGGCTGGTCTGGTCATCCTTGCGCTTGACCAGGAAGAATGGGTCCTGGCCGCCGTACCTGCGGTTCTCGTAACTCAAGGCGACAAACGCTGCGACTGCCGGGTCGAAAGACTTTTGCAGTCCCAGACGCAACCCGCCGAGGTTATGTCCGAGATGCGGCACCCCGGCATTCTTCTCGTCTTCGTTGCCCGCGTACGCCCCGCCCCACGCGATCAGGTCGCCGCCGAACTGCTGCGCATACGAACCGCCTACCACAGTGCGATTCGCATCCCTGATTGTCTGGCCGGGGTAATGCAGCTTCGAATACTGCACATAGGCGCCCATTTCAGCTGCGTTTTCGAGCCGGTACACCCACTCACCGACCACGCCACGCTGGGTGCGGCTGACGGACCCATTCACCGTGTAGTCTTCATAGACCGCCACGGCGCTGAACTCCTGGCGGTCGAGCCGGTACGCGGCGCCACCACCGAGGTTGACCTGGTGGTTATTGAACTGCCCGTGGTTGAGGTTGACGCGCGTGCTGGCGCTGGCGTTGCCGATAAGCGACCAACGCGAATCGACGATATAACGACCCGACAGACCGGCGCCCAGCCCGGCGAAGGTCGCGCCTTGTTTGACCGCGTTGGCTGCCAGTGTGACATTGCCACCCAGGGCCGGAACGGCGATATTGGCGTTTTGCGGACCCACCGAGATGTTGCTGTCGTGCCCGATGCTGGCTTCGACGTACCCGCGCCAGGAAGACTGCATCAGCCCCTCGGCGACATCGATTGCGCGCAGGAACTGGTCGATCGTCAGCGCGGCTTCGGCAGGAGCGCCCTGGGCCTTGGCCTGCTCGAGCAAGGCCCGGGCGGATTTGCTGTCACCGACCGCGAACATGGCACGGCCGAGTTCGGCGCGTGCCCGCGTGTTGCCGGGTTGGACGAGGGTGGCGCGCTCAAGCGCCATCACTGCGCGCACGTGTTCGCCGCTTTGGTTGGCGGCGATGCCGAACACGGTGTCGAAATCGGGGTCGCCGGCGCGTGTCACCTCCAACGGTTCGAGCATGGCGTAGGCCTCTTTGGCCCTGCCCGATTCCGCAAGTGCCAATGCTTCGCGCACGACCGCGTCCATTTCGGCGTGGGCAACATTGGGAACAAGGAAAGCGGCCAAAAGAAGCGCGCAAAGCGGCGCGAGCGAGAACTTGGTTTTCATTGGTATCGTGCCCTAAAAGAGTACTGTCGTTCCTTATACCACTGCGATGCGGGCCAAGGCAACGGCCGGGGCCGGGGCTGTGGCGTTTGTGCGTCATCGCCGTGGCTTTGGTCCCGAAGGGCCGCCGCAGCGTAATCTGCGCGCAAGCCTGGTGCCTCACTATCGCGGCCTGGCACAGGGTTCGTGCGGGCGTCGGCTTCGGTGGCACAATCCGGCGGTCACTCGGCCCTTCCCATGCCACAGTCGCATCCGCCAACCGGTTCAGCCGTGCCGCGGAAGGTTAATCAACAGCTGAAACCGGCTAATGTTTCCCCAAGGGAAACGGAGTTAAGCGCACCATGAGTCAGAACACGCCTTCCGGCACCACCCCGGCTTCGGTTTACCACGCCTACCAGTCCAACACCTACCTGTTCGGCGGCAACGCCCCGTATGTCGAAGAGATGTACGAGAACTACCTGGCCAACCCAGGCAGCGTTCCGGACTCGTGGCGTGACTATTTCGATGCGCTGCAGCATGTGCCGGCCGTCGACGGAAGCCAGGCCAAGGACGTGCCGCACCAGCCGGTGATCAACGCTTTTGCCGAGCGCGCCAAGATGGGCGGGACCCGGGTGGTGGTAGCCAGCGCGGATGCGGAGATGGGTCGCAAGCGCACGGCAGTTCAGCAGTTGATCGCCGCATACCGCAACGTCGGCGCCCGTTGGGCCGACCTCGACCCGCTTAAAAGACGCGAGCGGGACAAGATTCCCGAACTGGAAAGCGCGTTTTACGGATTCAGTGATGCCGACCAGGAGGCGGTATTCGATACCAGCAACACCTTTTTCGGCAAGGACCGGATGAGCCTGCGTGACCTGCTCAATGCGTTGCGCGAAACCTACTGCGGCACCATCGGTACCGAGTACATGTATATCACCGACCAGACGCAAAAGCGCTGGTGGCAGCAAAAACTCGAATCGATCCGCAGCAAGCCGAATTTCGACGCTGAAAAGAAGCGCCACATACTGGACCGCCTGTCAGCCGCGGAAGGGCTGGAGCGCTTCCTGCACACCAGGTACGTTGGCCAGAAGCGTTTTTCGCTGGAAGGCGGCGAAAGCTTCATTGCGGCGATGGACGAGTTGATACAGCGTGGCGGCAGCGTGGGCCTGCAGGAGATCGTTATCGGCATGGCCCATCGCGGCCGGCTCAACGTGCTCGTGAACTCGCTGGGCAAGTTGCCGGCCGACTTGTTTGCCGAGTTCGACCATACGGCGCCGGAGGACCTGCCCAGCGGGGACGTGAAATACCACCAGGGCTTCAGTTCGGATGTGTCGACCCCTGGCGGGCCGGTGCACCTGACACTGGCATTCAACCCGTCGCACCTGGAGATCGTCAACCCGGTGGTGGAAGGCTCGGTGCGCGCGCGCATGGACCGCCGCGCCGACCCGTTGGGCAAGCAGGTGTTGCCGGTGCTGGTGCATGGTGACGCCGCGTTTGCCGGGCAGGGCGTGGTGATGGAGACGCTGGCACTGGCCCAGACGCGCGGTTACTCCACCGGCGGCACGGTGCATATCGTGATCAACAACCAGATCGGTTTCACCACCAGCGACCCGCGCGACAGCCGCTCGACCTTGTATTGCTCGGACGTGGTCAAGATGATCGAGGCGCCGGTGCTGCACGTCAACGGCGACGACCCGGAAGCGGTGGTGCTGGCAACCCAGATGGCGCTGGAATACCGGATGGAGTTCCAGAAGGATGTCGTGGTGGACATAATTTGCTTTCGCAAACTGGGGCACAACGAGCAGGACACACCGGCGTTGACCCAGCCGCTGATGTACAAGAAGATTGCGCAGCATCCGGGCACGCGCCGGCTGTATGCGGACAAACTGGCGGCGCAGGGATTCGACGCCGGCCTGGGCGACGAAATGGTGAAGGCGACCCGCGCGGCGCTGGATGCTGGAAAGAACACCTTTGACCCGGTGTTGACCAACTTCAAGAGCAAATACGCCGTGGACTGGATGCCATACCTGAACAAGAAGTGGACCGACGCCGGCGACACCGCCATTCCCCTGACGGAGTGGAAACGTCTGGCGGCCAGGTTGACCTCGATTCCAGACAGCGTCGCTCCGCACCAACTGGTGAAGAAGGTCTATGCCGATCGTGCCGCCATGGGACGCGGAGAGATACCGGTGGACTGGGGCATGGGTGAACACATGGCGTTCGCGTCCCTGTTGGCAAGTGGTTATCCGGTGCGCCTGAGTGGAGAAGACTGCGGTCGCGGTACGTTCACGCACCGGCATGCGGTGATCCACGACCAGAATCGTGAAAAGTTCGATGAGGGCACCTACACCCCATTGCAGAACGTGGCCGAGGGCCAGTCGCCGTTCGAGGTTATCGACTCCATATTGTCCGAAGAAGCGGTGCTGGCTTTTGAGTATGGCTACGCGTCGAACGACCCCAATACCCTGGTGATCTGGGAGGCGCAGTTCGGCGACTTTGTCAATGGCGCTCAGGTGGTGATAGACCAGTTTATCGCCTCGGGTGAAGTCAAGTGGGGCCGCGTCAATGGCATTACCCTGATGCTTCCGCACGGTTATGAAGGGCAGGGGCCAGAACACAGTTCGGCCCGCCTTGAACGCTTCATGCAACTCAGTGCCGACACCAACATGCAGGTGGTCCAGCCAACCACGGCCAGCCAAATCTTCCATATCCTGCGCCGCCAGATGGTGCGCAACCTGCGCAAGCCGCTGGT
>JANMYG010000696.1:0-6641 GCA_031381865.1 Betaproteobacteria bacterium
GACATGTTTATCCCGGGCCCGGCCGGCCCGATGGCGGTGCGTGTCTACACGCCGGTGGGCACGGCGCCGGCAGATGTCGTCGTGCGAATCCAGGTCAAGCAACACGAAGCCGCTGCCATGGAAGAACACGGTGACGGGATGCGGCGCCGTGCCCACCGGCGTGTAGACACGCACCGCCATCGGGCCGGCCGGGCCCGGGATAAACATGTCGCGCACGTCGGCCACGGCCACCGGCGCCTTGGGCGTCGCATAACCCAGCCTGGCCTGCGCCCGCGCCTGCTCCAGCGGCACCGCATAGTGCGGTGGCACGCCTTCGGCCGCCTTGAGGGCCGCCTGGATATGGGGATGCAGGGCCATGGCGGTGGTTACGCGGCTACTGGGGCGCCACGCCGATGTCGGCCAGGATCTTCGGCAGCCGCTGCACCTCGTTGCCCACGAAGGCGCGGAAGTCGGCCGGGGCGGTCCACCTGGCCTCGGCGCCCATCGCCTGGAAGCGCTGGGCCACCTCGGGCATGGCCATGATCTTCTGCATTTCGGCCGACAGGCGCGCGACGGCTGCCGCCGGTGTGCCGGCCGGCGCGAACAAGCCGATCCAGCCCACGAAATGGAAATTGGGAACCACCGTCTCGGCCACCGTCGGCAACTCGGGCGCCATCGGACTGCGTTCGCCCAGCGTGACCACCGCCAGCGCGCGCAGGCTGCCGGATTTCACGTGCGCGATGCTGGACGAAATATCCGGGAACATCACCGACACCCGGCCGGCGATCACATCGGTCACACCGGCCGGGTTGCTGGTGTAGGGCACGCGCAGCATCTCGATGCCGGTGCTGCGCGCAAACATCTCGCCCATGATGTGGCTCGACGTATTACCCGCGGCGAAGGTCAGCGCCTTGGGGTTGGCCTTGCCGTAAGCCACCAGTTCGGCCGGCGTGCGCACCGGCAGCGCCGGGTTCACGACCAGAAAACTCGAAAAAATGCCCACCAGGCCGATCGGCACGAAGTCCTTGATCGGGTCGTACGGCAGCTTCGCCATCAGGCCGGAATTGGCTCCATGGGTGGAGTTGGTGCCCATCAGCAGCGTGTAGCCGTCGGCTGGCGCACGCGCCACCGCAGTGGCGGCGATCGAGCCATTGGCGCCCGGCCGGTTGTCGGTGACGACGGCCTGCTTGAGCGCCGCTTCCAGATGCTGGCCGATCATCCGCGTGGCGATGTCGGTGCCGCTGCCGGGACCGAAGGGCACGACGATACGCACCGGCCGGGACGGAAACGCGTCCGGCGCGGTCTGCGCCAGGCTGGGATAGGCGTGCAGCGCGATGACGATGCCGGCGGCCAGCAGCCACGCCCGCTTGACGCCGCGGCGGCCCGGCCTGGTGCCCGGCGCGGGTTGTGCCAACGGCGCCCGACCCGGCAGCGCGCGATCGCCCACACTACTCATCTGTGCCCCCGGTTGGTTGCCACTGGACCCACGGAATCGATCGTTTTCATTGCCAACTCTTTGTTGCACTACCCAACATGGAAGAAACCAAAACACGGCAATTTGCAAAATGTTGATCTATTTTATTGTCAGACCAATTAGCTAATCAACTAGGGTAAACCCGCAATCCGATCGGGCGTGCTCGCGGCTGCCAGCAACAACACGGGTGCTCGAGACACACCAGCCCCGCGTTGACTGGCGCCCGATTCCAGGCATTTCGTCGCACACCGGTTGATAGCCGTCGCCCGCCCGGCCATGATCGTGCTCAGCCGCTACGACCCACCGCATCCAGGAGCCAACCGCGATGACCAGATTCCCAAAGTACGTCCCGATGCTGATCACGGCGCTGGTGCTGGTGCTGGCGCAGAACGCCAATGCATTCCAGGCCGGTTGGCGCCAGATCAGCATTGCCGGCCCAACGCCCGAAACGCCAGCCACCACCGTGGCGCTGTATTACCCGACCCAGACGCCGGCGCGCGCGATGCGCATGGGTCCCTTCACGCCCAACGTGGCGTTTCACGGCACGCCGGAGTCGATGGTCAAGGGGCTGATCGTCCTGAGCCATGGCACGGGGGGCAGTGAACTGGGCCACAGCAGCCTGGCCGAAGCGCTGGCAGAAGACGGTTACCTGGTCGCTGCGCTGCGCCATCCGCGCGACAACTGGCAGGACCAGTCGCTGCTGAACGACAGCCCACAAGCCTATTTCACGGAACGGCCACGGCAGGCCACCTGGGTCATCGACGCGTTGCTGCGCGACCCGCAATGGAAGGACCGGATAACCCGGGACGCGCGCGGCCCCAGGGTCGGCGCGATCGGGCACTCGGCGGGCGGGTACACGGTATTGGCCCTGGCAGGCGGTGAGCCGGACTTGTCGCGTATCGCCCGGCACTGCGACGCCAACCGGGCAGACGACCCGATCTTTTGCGGCACCGGCCGCGCCGGCCAGCCGATGGCGCAGGCCCTTGCGACGCCACCGCCCGACGCGCCATTGACCGACCCGCGGATTCGCGCGGTCGTGGCGCTGGCCCCCGTGGGCGTGCTGTTCACTGCGCAGTCGCTGACGAGCATCCGGCTGCCTGTGGCGGTCTACGAAGCCGAACGGGACCGCTGGCTGGCAGCGCGCTTTCACACCAGGTGGATAACCCGCAACCTGCCCGCAGCCGAACTGCATCGGGTGCCCAACGCGTGGCACTTCGCGTTCATGGACACGCCCACGATGCCCATTTCAACAGCCGATGGTGACATCCGGGCCGACCCTCCGGGATTCGATCGCGCAGCCTTCCTGAAGCAGTTGTCGCGCGATGTTCCGGCTTTCTTCGACAAGGCATTCAGGTAACTCTAAACTGCAGGCCGGCGCCGTAGCCGGCAGGCATCGACGCGTGCCCCGACGTCGCCCTGCCGGCCTCGCAATTCGAATCCTGCGCGACCGGGATGGGCTGAGAGTGGGTCGAAGGGTCGAAGGGTCGAAGCCGGCGAGCCCTCGACAGGCTCGCGACAAAAAGTGTGTCGAAGATCGAATACGTCCATAGAATTCGCTGGTTCGCCGCCATCTCTCCCATCGACCCAAGCACGGAGGAAACCCCATGAACACCAAGCGCCACCTGAGTCTGTTTGCTGCCACGGCCGTGGCAGTGCTTACGCTGAACGTGGCGCCCAGCGCCATCGCCGAGCCGATCAACTTCAAGCAGACGCACTACTTCAAGCTGTTCGGACGCGAGGACGCGGACGGCGCCGCCGAACGTGCCGGCTACGAGGCCGACAACCGCGCTTATCCGTCGACCTATGTCGCGCCGGCCACGCGCGCCAAGGCGGCCGACGACGCCGACCGGTTGGAGAAAAGAGGCCACGGCCATCGCGGCGCCTGGGCCTTGCTCGGCCCGACCAACGCCGTGACTCCCGGTGAAACCACCTACACCGGCCGCGCGTCGACGGTGTCGGGCCGCGTCACCAGCCTGGCCCTGTCACCGCGTTGCATGCCCGACAACTGCCCGCTGTTCGTCGGCGCCGCGGGCGGCGGCGTATGGATGACGCGCCAGCCGCTGTCCAGAAATCCGGAATGGAAGTCCTCCAAGGGAACGATGCCGACCAACGCGATCGGATCGATCGTCTTCGATCCGACCGACCGGGATGCGCGCACGCTGTATGTCGGCCCCGGTGAGGCCAATGGCTCGAGCGACTCCGAAGCCGGCATCGGACTGTTCAGGTCCGACAACCTCGGTCAGGATTGGCAACTGTTGCCTGGCAGCGTGGCGGCGGCCGCCGGCCGCTCCATCGCTGCGATCGGCGTGGACCCGCGCAACCCGCGCCATATCTTCATCGGCACGGCGGTCGCGCGGCACGGCTCGTCGAGTGTCAATGGTGGCCGTTTCACGCCGCCCGGCGCGCCGACCGTCGGCCTGTACGAATCCACCGACGGCGGCGCGACGTTCACACTGGTGTTCTCCGTCCCCAGCGATACGGTGAACCCGGCCAGCCCGAACGGCTCCGACTTCTTCCGCGGTGGCGTGAGCAAGATCGAGATGTCGCGCACCGGCCTTGCGGCCGCCGCGCCGACGCGCATCTACTTCTCCGTGTTCGGGTACGGCTTGTACCGCTCCACGCCGGCGGGGGCTTATGAACAGGTCTTCGCCAGTGCCGGCGGTGGCACCGTCGCCAATTCGCTGTCGTCGCGCACCGAGTTCGCATTGGCGCCGATGGCCAACGGCCGGCTGCGCATCTACCTCGGTGATGCCGGGGACGCCGAGGCCGACTTCTACCGGACCGACGATGCCAACGTCCCGGCGGTCCAGCTCGTCAACGGCGTGAACAATATCGGCTGGACCAGGTTGTCCAGTCCGACGCCGGGAACGCCGGGCTTCTCGTCGTTCAACTTCTGCGGCGGCCAGTGCAGTTATGACATGGTGGTGGCCTCGCCCGATGGCCAGCCCGACACGGTGTGGACCGGCGGCCAGATGCAGTACGCCGAGATCTTCACCGCCACGCCGCCCTCGAACGGCCGCACCGTGCAGCGCTCGACCAATGCCGGTGTGCAGTTCACCGACATGACCAACGACACACAGGGCCCGGCACCGCTGGGAATGCACCCCGACCAGCACGCCATCGTGTTCCACCCGGGCAACCCCGACATCGCCATCATCGGCTCGGATGGCGGCGTGGTGCGCACCAGCGGGGCGTTCGCCGACGCGTCTGGTGGTTGTGCGGGCCGCGGCATTTCGGGCTCCGACCTCGCCAACTGCCTGTTGTGGTTGAAGGCGATCCCGGTCGAGATCGTCTCGATGAACGCCGGCCTGCCGACACTGCAGTTCCAGAGCGTGTCGCTCAACCCGCAGGACCCGCGCCGCGACCTGATCGGCGGCACGCAGGACAACGGCACCTGGTCCTACAGCGGCAAGAAGAACAGCTGGTTCAAGAGTGTCGGCGGCGACGGCGGCAATTCGGGCATCAACGCCGTCAACCCCTCGGTGCGCATGCACACCTACACCGGGCCGGCGATGGACGTGAACTTCAATGAGATGGACGTGCTGGGATGGAACTGGGTATCCGACCCGCTGTTCGCCAGCGGCGAGGCGGCTTCCTTCTACGCGCCGGTGCTGTCCGACCCGGTGCTGAACGGCACCTGGTTCGTCGGCCTGCAGCGCGTCTGGAGAACCCAGAACAACGGCGGCGATCGCACCTACCTCGAGACGCACTGCAACGAGTTCTTCGGCGACTTCGACCCGGCGACGCCATGCGGAGACTGGGTCCCGCTCGGCGGCCCCACCCTTACCGGCACGGCTTATGGCACGAACAAGGGCGGCTCCTACGTGGTCGCGATCGCGCGTGCGCCGTCGGCCGCCTCACCGCTGTGGGTGGCCACACGGCGCGGCCGCTTGTTCGTGTCGAAGAATGCAGACGGGCCGGCGGCTGCGACCACCTTCGCGCGCATCGATACCACCGCGCAACCGACGCGTTTCATCAGCGGCATCGCGGTGGACCCGTCGAACCCCTTGCATGCCTTCGTCTCGTTCTCCGGTTACGACGCCTACACACCAACGACACCGGGCCATGTGTTCGAGGTGCTGGTCAACCCCGTCAGCGGAGCGGCCAGCTGGACCGACCGCAGTGCCGGGCTGGGCGACCAGCCGGTCACCGGTATTGCATTCGACGCCCGGACCGGCTGGCTCTACGCGGCCACCGATTTCGGTGTTGCCGTGTTGCCGCGCAACGCCGCGTCCTGGCTCACGTCTGCGGCCGGCAAACTGCCGCCGGTGGCCGTCTACGGGCTGACCATCGACAGCGGGTCGCGGGTCCTCTACGCCGCCACCCATGGGCGCGGGGTCTGGCGCCTTGACCTGTCGGACGGCGACAAGTAGGGCCATCGTTGACCATGGCGCGCGCCGCCGCCGTGCGTGCGCGCGGCGCGCAGTTTCGTCACCGGGCGATCCCCGGCGCTGAAGCCGGATGGGCATTGGACTGCGCCTGCACACAGGTCTGTGGGCGCCGCCGGCAGCTTTCGATGTGCAGCCGTTGCAACCTTTGAGCGCGTAGCTCGGCAATCTCCGTGGCGGTGCCGGAGGCCGCTCGCCCGGGCGGCGACGCCTGGCGTGGTGCCGCCGCACCGGGGCCGCTCACCGGCGCCGAAGCTTGGCGCGTCGGCGCCGCTGCGGTCGCAGGCGGTCCCGATTTCCCAGCGGGTTCGTACTCGCCCGAACCGAAGGCCGGTGCGGCGAACATAACGAGCGCCAGGCTCGTGGTGGCGACCGTGCCACGCAGGTTGAGTGTGGAAGGCGAACTTGAAGACATCACGGCATCATATTGGGCTGCCCGCGCTCGGCCCTCGACTGGATTGTCGGCAACCCTGGACGACAATTTGCACAAGCGACGGAAACTTCAAGCGGCCTTGCGCCTGGCCAGGCAGGAAAGGCAGGGTGAGCTCGCCCTGGGTTCTCTCGACGTACTGCCTGACGACCGACGGACTGCCTGACGACCGCCTTCCTTTGGGCGGCCAATCCATCGACGACCCGATGCACAAGGCCATTGCGCCGATACGTCATCTTGCCCGACAACTCAACGAACGACGGCCCGAAGCGGCTCCTCTGCCACACTGCGCGGCCGGGCGCGTTGCCTACCGCGCCTGCTCACGCAACCGGGTCGATCGGCGTGGCCAGGCCGCATTGCGCCTCGACCC
>JANMYG010000731.1:0-1559 GCA_031381865.1 Betaproteobacteria bacterium
GGGCCAGCCGCGCCTGCGCCTGCGCCTGCGCCTGCATGTCAGGATCAGTTTGCATTACCGACTCCTTCGAGGTGGATGGCACCGACCAGCCCCGCCAGCAGGGTGCTGGCCATGGCGCCGGTGACCTGCGCCTGCGCCAGCGTGGTGGCGTGGCTGAGCTGCTCGTGCGCCAGGCCGGCCGCCAGGTTGGTGATCAGGGACAGCGCCAGCACACGCATGCCGGCGTGGCGCGCCAGGATGGTTTCCGGCACCGTGCTCATGCCCACCGCATCGGCGCCCAGCACCCTGAACGCGCGGATCTCGGCCGGGGTCTCGAACTGCGGCCCCAGGCACCACAGGTACACGCCCTCGAACATTTTCACCCCTTGTGCACCGGCCACCCGCAGCGCCATGCGACGCAACTGCGGGTCGTACGCGTCGGCCATGCCGACGAAACGCTGCGACCCGGCTTCGCCCACCAGCGGCGAACGCTGCGGCAGGTTGATATGGTCCGCCACCAGCATCAGGCTGCCGGGGCCCATGTCCGGGTTCAGGCTGCCGGCGGCATTGGTCTGCACCAGCACCTCGCAGCCCAGCGCGCGCAGCGTGTGCAGGGGCGACTTCATGCCATCCACCGCGCCGGTTTCGTAGGCGTGTTTGCGCCCGCTCATGACCGCCACTTCCTCGCCGCCGAGCCGGCCCAGCCACAACTCACCCGCGTGTCCGGCCACGGTAGCCTGCGGGAAACCCGGCAACTCGGCATACGGCACACACACGGCATCGTGCAGGTGGGCCGTGAAACCGCCCCAGCCGGAACCGAGCACCACGGCGACGCGCGGTTGCGCACCGGGTACACGCGCGCGCAGGTGCGCCAGGGCGGCTTGGGAGGTCATCGTAGCGCCAGGTGGTCGGGGCCGAAACTGTGCGGCAGCAGTTGCTCGAGCGTGAATTCCGCGCGCACCTGCGCCGGGTCCGCGATCAGCACCGGCACCTGCGGCGCCGCGAACTCGCGGATCTTCTGGCGGCAGCCGCCACACGGGGTAACGAGCGCGTCGCCGGTGCCCACCACCAGCACCGCCATTACTTCGGTGCCGCCGGCCAGCACCATCGCGCTCAAGGCGCCGGCTTCGGCGCAGACGCCTTGCGGATAAGCCGCGTTCTCGACATTGCAACCGGCATGGATGCGGCCTTGCCCGTCGAGCACGGCGGCGCCCACCTGAAAGCGGGAATACGGTGCATGAGCCCGCAGCATCGCGGCGCTGGCGGCCGCGTGCAAGGCCTGGCGCTGCGCGGCGCTGACGCAGCTGCCACCAGGGGCGGCCGCGCTGTTCTGGCCCTCGGGCAATACTGGGTCGGTCACTGGTTATCCTCCGCGCAGCGCGCCGCGGAACTGGCTGCGACGTCACAAGTGCTGCGCGCAATTGCGCGTGTGGACCGCAACCTCGTCGTCGCAATTGGGAACGGCCCGACGTTGCGCATGGCGCTCAGCGGTCCTTGATGTAGGGTTTGCCCAGCGCCTGGGGCGCCACGGTGCGGCCGATGAACCCGGCCAGCAGGATCACGGTCAGCAAATAGGGCAG
>JANMYG010000744.1:0-3846 GCA_031381865.1 Betaproteobacteria bacterium
GCCGCGCGCCACTCCGTGGATGTCGCAGAACTGGGTCAGGATGCTGTGGATGCCCTGCGCCTTGAGGTTCTCGATGACGGTGGCGACGGATGTCATGCGTGCGATCCGGCCGACGGCGCGTCAGGCAACGCCAAACGCGGCATCGAGAATGACCATCGCCTCGTCGAATACCGCGTCTTCGATGGTCAGCGGAAACAGGAACCGGACCACGTTGGCGTATACACCGCAGGTCAACAGCAACAACCCGCGGCCGAGCGCGGCCTGCTGCACCCGCTTCGTGTAATCGGGGTCCGGCTTGCCGGTGACCGGGTCGAGCAGTTCACAGGCCACCATCGCACCGAGTCCGCGCACATCGCTGACGCGCTTGTTGGCGGACTGGATCACGGCCAGACGGCGCATCAGCCGGCTGCCCAACACCTCGGCGCGCGCGCACAGGTCTTCGTCGCGCAGGATGTCGAGCACCGCATGCGCGGCGGCGATCGCCAGCGGATTGCCCGCGTAGGTTCCGCCCAGGCCGCCGGGGGCCGGCGCGTCCATGATGTCCGCGCGGCCCACCACGGCCGACAGCGTTGTGCCGCCGGCCATGCTCATGGCCAGCGTCATGAGGTCGGGTGAAACCCCGAAGTGCTCCATCGCGAACATCTTGCCGGTGCGCGCAAAACCGGTCTGGATCTCGTCGGCAATCAGCAGGATGCCGTGTGCATCACACAAATCGCGCAGCCATTGCACGGCCTGCGCCTGTATCACGTTGAACCCGCCCTCGCCCTGCACCGGCTCGAACACGATCGCGGCCACCCTTGAGGGCTCGATGTCGCACTTGAACACCTGCTCCATCGCCTGCTTGACCGCATCGAGCGACGCGTTATGGCACGGAAACGGCACGTGGTAGATCTCGGGCGGAAACGGGCCAAAGCCGGCCTTGTACGGCTGGACCTTGCCGGTCAGCGCAACCGCGAACAGGCTGCGCCCGTGAAAGGCGCCACCGAAGGCAATCACGCCGCTGCGCCCGGTGGCGGAACGCGCAATCTTGATGGCGTTCTCGATCGCCTCCGCACCGGTGGAGAAGAAGGCCAGCTTGCGCGCGCCGGCGATCGGCACGATGGCGTTGATGCGCTCGGCCAGCGACACATAGTCGGTGTACGGCACCACCTGGTAACAGCTGTGGGTAAAACGCTGCAACTGGGCCGCAATGGCGGCCTGGATGCGGGGATGGCAGTGCCCGGTGTTGAGCACCGCGATGCCGCCGGCGAAATCGATGAAGCGGCGCCCCTCGATATCCCAGAACTCGGCGTTCTTGGCATGGTCGATGAAGAAGTCCCCCAGCACCGCCACGCCACGCGGCGTGGCGGCGAGGCGGCGCTGGTGCCAATCGGCATTCGAAGTCTGAGGGTCGGATTTGAGAATCGCGCTCATGGTGGGTCCTCCAGGGGAACAAGTTGTGGTTACTGGTCTATCCAGAATCGATGACCGGCAAATGTCCGTTCGCCCTCAGCCGGGCCGGTCCTGAGGCTGACGAAGCATAGAAGTGCGAACGGTGCCTTGAACATCGAACATCTCGATCAGTCGGTCGACCTTGTTCATCTGCCAGTTGCGGCGGCCGGCCGGCCGTTGCGCGGTGCGGGTCGCACAACCTTACCGGTCCACTGCAGGCCGGAAATCTCCGGCCTGGCTCGCCGGACATCAGAACGACACAACCACCGCGGTACCCAGCAATACGTTGCTGCGTTTGAAGGTACCAGTCTTCGGATCCATGAAGTTGTAGCCGGTAGAACGGTCGACGCGGACCTCGGTTTTCCAGGCCGCGTTCGCATTGATGCTGTAGTTGAAACCGGCTGACAGCGCGTACCGGTTTGCGCCGCGGTTCGGGTCGATGACAGTTCCGGTGCTGTCGAGCTCCGGACCGAAGCCGGACAGGTTGTCGCCCGTGTTCGCCGCGTAGATGCCGCCGCCGTTCTTGCGGTTGGAGATGTAGTCAAAGCGGGTCAGCAACTGCAGCGTGGGGGTGATCTTGTAGCCCGCCAGCGCCGACATGCCCCACCACCGGGCGTCTCCCAGGTTGGAGGCGGCGCCGCGTTCGCGGCCATAGTTCAACTGCCCGTTCAAGCTCCAGTCACCACGCGTGAAGCCGGCGTCGACCTCCATCAGGTCGAATTGCCTGGTGGTGCGCGCATGCGCTCCGGCAAACCCGACATAGGTGTATTCGCTGACCGTGTAGTCGGCGCGGTAGACGATGCCTGGCGACTTGCTGGAACGTTGTCCGTCGATATTGCCAAACAGCCATTTGGCGGTCCACTTGCCCAGCACATACGACATGCCGACTCCCTCGTACGAGGTCGGGCCGGCGTAGCTCCACAGCAGGTTGTGCGTCATCAACGGGTTCTGGTGCGCAAAGAAATACTCGTACCCCTGGTAGTCCGGCACAAGGCCCGCGTTCAACTTGGTTCCGCTGTCGCCTATGGGTATCGAGACCGTTGCCTCGTGCACCAGGCCGGCGTTGCCCGCGCCAGGCGTCAGCCGCAGCATCCAGCCCACGCCGTCGTCCACTTCCTTGCCGATCTCGAACATCCCGGTGGCGCCGTTCCCGTTGCCAGCCGTGAACCGCTGTGTTTCGCGCAGTCCGGTGACCGTCCCGTCGTCCGTCTGCAGACGGTCGTGGATGTACGAGGCCTCGATCACGCCCTTGAACTTCAGGCCCTTGAACCCCGAGGCAATGCTGTTGTCCTCGGCCAGGTCGACTTTCTGCACCAAGCGGTTGAACTCCTGCGGGTTGACGCCACCGGCCTGCTGGCTCACCGCCTCCACTTTCGCCGTCAGCGCTTCGAGTTGCGCCTTCAGCAGTTGGATCTGCTGGAGCAGTTCGGCATTCGTCTGCGCGTGGGCACCGGTACATGGCAACGCAGCCGCAACGGCCAGCACCAGAACCTTCTTGTTGAATTGCATGGTTTCTCCTGATTAATACGGACTGAACTAACTTGTCATGCGAAACGCGGCGGCCATTTCCTGCGCCCGGCGTTTTTCCATGCGCGCCATCCACACGCTGGCGGCGACCACACCGACACTGACGAACAACACCGTCAGGGTCGCGACCGCATTGACGGTGGGGTTCAAGCCCAGGCGCGCGCGGCTGAAGATCGTGATCGGCAACGTGGTGGAGCCCGGCCCGGAAAGAAACGCCGACAGCACCACATCGTCGAGCGACAGGGTGAAGGTCAACAGCCAGGCCGCCAACAGGGCCTGCGAGATCAGCGGCAGCGTGATGAGGAAAAACACCTGCCAGGGCTTGGCGCCGAGGTCGAGCCCCGCCTCTTCGAGCTGCGGGTTCATCTCCTGCAGGCGCGACACCACGACCACGGTGGCATAAGCCATTCCGAGCAGCGTATGGCCAAGCCAGATCGTCAACATGCCGCGGTCGGGGAAACCGGTGGCCCGTTGTACCGACACCAGCATCAACAGCAGAGACAGGCCGATGATCACCTCGGGCATAACCAGCGGCGAATTCACCATGCCGGTGAGCAGCGTGCGCCCGGGAAAACGCTTGAACCGGGTGATCGCCACCGCGGCAAAGGTGCCCAGCAGCACCGACGCCGTGGCGGTCATGAGCGCGATCTTGAGCGACAACACGAAACCCTCGATGATCGGCACGTCGTTGACCAGCTCGCCGTACCACTTGAACGAAAAACCGCTCCAGGTGGTTACCAGCGGGCTCTCGTTGAAGCTCAGCACGATCAAGGTCACGATCGGCAGGTACAGGAACGCGAAACCGGCCGCCAGCCAGATCACCGACGTGAGCCGCCCTGCCCGGTTGATCATTTGCGCGCTCCCGATGCGCTTTCGGCCTGGTACTTG
>JANMYG010000755.1:0-32565 GCA_031381865.1 Betaproteobacteria bacterium
GGAACCGTTTGCTCGCCACCGTTGGGTGGCGCAGCACGTCGAACGCGACTTGTTCGAGCTTGACGCCGGTGAGGTCGAGCGGCGTCTCTGCACGCACGACACGCTCGACGTCGCGCCGCATCTTCGGTGGCTTGCCGAGCAGCACGTCCATCGGCATGTCGATCGGCTTGATCTGCTCATCGGCGAGCACGAGCTGCTGCGCCTCCGTGGCCACGCCGACGACGGCAAACGGGCAGCGCTCGCGCGCGCACATCATTTCGAACAACGGCATCTGGTTCGCATCGAGCGCGATGACGTAGCGCTCCTGGCTTTCGTTGCACCAGATCTCTTTCGGCGCGAGGCCGCTTTCTTCGAGCGGCACGGCGCGCAGGTCGAAGCGCGCCCCGCGTCCGGCGTCGTGGGTCAGTTCCGGAAAGGCGTTGCTCAGTCCGCCGGCGCCGACGTCATGGATGGCCAGGATCGGGTTGTCCGACTGCATTGCCTGGCACTGGTTGATGACCTCCTGCGCGCGCCGCTGCATCTCGGGGTTCCCGCGCTGCACCGAGTCGAAGTCCAGCGCCGCCGCGTTGGCGCCGGTGGCCATCGAACTGGCCGCGCTGCCGCCCATGCCGATGCGCATGCCCGGCCCGCCGATCTGCACCAGCAGGCTACCGGCGGGAAACGCGAGCTTGTGGGTCAGCGCCGCGTCGATGCTGCCGACACCACCGGCGATCATGATCGGCTTGTGGTATCCGCGCTGGACCGTGTCCAGGTCCGACTGCACCGCCTGTTCGTATTCTCGGAAATAACCGAGCAGGTTGGGACGGCCGAATTCATTGTTGAACGCGGCGCCGCCCAACGGGCCTTCGATCATGATCTGCAACGGGCTGGCAATGTGCGCGGGTCTGCCGTAGCTGGGAGCCGAGGGGTCGAACCGCAGCCGCGAGACCGTGAAGCCGGTCAGGCCCGCCTTCGGCTTCGAGCCCCGGCCGGTCGCGCCCTCGTCGCGGATCTCGCCACCGGCGCCGGTGGCTGACCCCGGGAACGGCGAGATCGCGGTCGGGTGGTTGTGGGTTTCCACCTTCATCAGCACATGCTGCAGGCCCTTGTGCTTTTGGTACACCGGGGCACCGGTGGCCGGCGACCCGGCGCGGGCGACAAAACGCTCGACCTCGGTACCCTCCATCACCGACGCGTTGTCCGAATACGCCACCACCATGTGCCGGGGGTGCGTGGCATGGGTGTGGCGGACCATGCCGAACAGCGAGTGCTCCTGCGCGACACCGTCGATGGTGAACTGCGCGTTGAAGATCTTGTGCCGGCAGTGCTCGCTGTTGGCCTGGGCGAACATCATCAGTTCGACGTCGGTCGGGTTGCGGCGCAGTTGCCCGAACGCGGCGGCAAGGTAATCGATTTCGTCATCGGCCAGCGCCAGCCCGTAACGCAGGTTGGCGGCCGCCAGTGCGGCCCGGCCGGCGCCCAGCAGGTCGACCTGCGCCAGGGCCGGTGCCGGCAGTTCCGAAAACAACGCCAGCGCCTGTTCGCGCTCGAACATCACGCTCTCTGTCATCCGGTCGTGCAGCAACGCGGCCACGGCCCGCAGCTGGGCCTGGTCCAGCTGGGCCTTGCCGAGCAGGCCCGAGCGCAGCGTGATGCGGTACTCGGTGATGCGCTCGATGCGACGCACGTCCAGGCCGCAGTTGTGCGCGATGTCGGTGGCCTTCGAAGCCCACGGCGACACGGTGCCAAAACGCGGCGTCACGACCACCAGCTCGCCATCGGTGGGGCCCGCATAGGGATCGCCGTAGCGCAGCAACGCCACGAGCTGGTCCTGCACCGCTGCGGACAACGCGGCCTCGGAGCCGACCAGATGCACAAAACGCGCGCCGATGCCGCTGATCCGGTCATGGATGCCCTGCAGGGCCGGCATCAGTTGCTGGATGTGAAAGCTGCCGAGGGCGTTGGCGCCTTCGAACCGGGTTGTATGCAAGGTCACTGGAGGGGCCTGGAAGCGTGGCAAATGGTGGGGAGTACCCGGCCGCTGAATCGGGCTGGTCAACGAGGGGATCGATTTTAGCTGCGCCCCGATGGGATAATTCGGGCATGACCATTACCTACAAAGACGCCGAAGGCATCGCGGGCATGCGCGTGGCCGGCCGGCTCGCCTCGGAGGTGCTGGACTACCTGACGCCCCACGTCGTGGCGGGCGTGACGACCAACCGGCTCGACGAGCTGGCGCACGACTACATCACCCAGGTGCAGCAGGCGGTACCGGCGCCGCTGAACTACCGCGGCGGCGGCAACATCCCCTACCCCAAGTCGATCTGCACCTCGGTCAACCACCAGGTCTGCCACGGCATACCGAGCGACAAGCAGCTCAAGAAGGGCGACATCCTCAATATCGACATCACCGTCATCAAGGACGGCTGGCACGGCGACACCAGCCGCATGTTCGTGGTCGGCGAGACCTCGATCGCGGCCCGCCGCCTGTGCGCGATCACCTACGAGGCGATGTGGCGCGGCATCGTGGTGGTGCGCCCGGGCGCGCGGCTGGGCGATGTCGGATGGGCGATCCAGAAGTTTGCCGAGGCGCAGGGTTTCAGCGTGGTGCGCGAGTTCTGCGGCCACGGCATCGGGCTGGTGTTCCACGAAGAGCCGCAGGTGCTGCATTACGGCAAGCCCGGCACGCTGGAAGAACTCAAGCCCGGCATGACCTTCACGATCGAGCCGATGATCAACGCCGGACGCAAGGACATCAAGGACGGCCCGGAAAAGGACGGCTGGACCATCGTGACCAGGGACCACTCGCTGTCGGCGCAGTGGGAACACACGGTGCTGGTCACCGAGAGCGGCTACGAGGTCCTGACCCTGTCGGCCGGAAGCCCCGCGATACCGGCCTTTGTCGGAATGGCCTGAGCCGCGCGCAGCGCTCGGCCCGGATCGGATCGGCCATGTCGACAGTGCAGCAACTGCGCGACGACTATCGCGCGAAGAAACGCGCGCTGCAAGCCACCATCGCCGGCAGCGGCGCGTCGACCCGGGGCGTGCGCACGGCGCTCAACCGCCTGTCGGCACTGGCCGACGCCACGCTGCGGGTGCTGTGGCACCAAGCGGGGCTGGCCGGGCCGTTCGCCCTGGTGGCGGTTGGCGGATTCGGGCGCGCCGAGCTTTTTCCCCATTCCGATGTGGACGTGCTGGTGCTGCTGCCGGACGACCGGGACCCGGAACACGACCGCGAACTGCAGACGTGCATCGAGGCCTTCATCGGCAGTTGCTGGGACGCCGGGTTGGAGATCGGCTCCAGTGTGCGCACCTTGTCGCAATGCCTGGCCGAGTCGGAAAAGGACGTCACCGTGCAGACCTCGGTGCTGGAGTCGCGCCTCGTTGAAGGTGATTCCGGGCTGTTCGACCGTTTTCGCGAGAGCCTGCGCGAGGCGATGGACCCCAAGGCCTTCTTCATCGCCAAGACGCTCGAGATGCGACAGCGCCACAACAAGTTCGAGGACACGCCTTATGCACTGGAGCCCAACTGCAAGGAGTCGCCCGGCGGCCTGCGCGACCTGCAGGTGATCCTGTGGGTCGCCAAGGCCGCGGGCATGGGCAGGAACTGGGACGAACTCGCGCGCAAGGGCCTCGCCACAGCCTTCGAGGTCCGGCAGATCAAGCGCAACGAAGCGCTGCTGCGCCTGATCCGGGCGCGCCTGCACCTGCTGGCGAATCGGCGCGAAGACCGCCTGGTGTTCGACCTGCAGACTGCCATGGCCGAGTCGTTCGGGTATGTGGCCCCCGAGCGACCCGGGCTTGCGCCCGGGTCGGGGCTCGGCGCTGGCGCGCCGGCTGCAGCGCCCAGGCGCATGCCGGCGGTGCGCGCCAGCGAGGCGCTGATGCGGCGCTACTACTGGGCGGCCAAGGCGGTGACGCAGCTCAACCAGATCCTGTTGCTCAACATGGAGGAGTGGCTGTACCCCTCCACCCACGAACCGCAGCCGATCAATGAACGCTTCAACGAGAAGGCGGGCATGATCGACGTGGCCAGCGACGACCTGTACCAGCGCCAGCCGCATGCGGTGCTGGAAACCTTCCTGCTGTACCAGACCACCGTGGGCGTCAAGGGCCTGTCCAGCCGCACCCTGCGCGCGCTGTACAACGCGCGTGGCGTGATGGACGGCAAGTTCCGCAGCGACCCGGTGAACCGGGAAAACTTCCGGCGCATCCTCATGGAGCACGACGGCATCACGCACGCCATGCGACTGATGAACCAGACTTCGGTGCTGGGGCGTTACCTGTGGGTTTTCAGGCGCATCGTCGGGCAGATGCAGCACGACCTGTTCCATGTCTATACGGTGGACCAGCACATCCTGATGGTGCTGCGCAACGTGCGGCGCTTCTTCATCGTGGAGCATGCGCACGAATATCCGTTCTGCTCGCAACTCGCCGCGGGCTGGGACAAGCCCTGGATCCTGTACGTGGCCGCGCTGTTCCACGATATCGCCAAAGGACGCGGCGGCGACCATTCGGTGCTGGGGGCACGCGAGGTGCGCCGCTTCTGCACCCAGCACGGCATCGACCGGGACGACGCGCAAATGATCGAGTTCCTGGTGCAGGAGCACCTGTCGATGAGCCACACCGCGCAAAAGGCCGACCTCAGCGACCCGGATGTCATCGGCGCCTTCGCGGCCAAGGTCGGCAGCGAGCGCCGCCTGACCGCGCTGTACCTGCTGACCGTGGCCGATATCCGCGGCACCTCGCCCAAGGTCTGGAACGCCTGGAAAGGCAAGTTGCTCGAAGACCTGTTCCGCCTCACGCTGCGTGCCCTGGGCGGCGCCGCACCCGACCCGGACGCCGAGGTCGAGGCCCGCAAGCGCGAGGCACTGGTCACGATCGCCCTCTACGCCTTGCCGTTCGAGGCCCACAAGCGCCTGTGGGACACGCTCGACGTGGGTTATTTCATGCGCCACGATGCATCCGACATCGCCTGGCACACGCGCCACCTGTCACGCCTGGTCGGCGCCGAGCGGCCGGTGGTGCGGGCCCGCCGGTCGCCGGTCGGCGAGGGACTGCAGGTGCTGGTCTACACGCGCGACCAGAGCGACCTGTTTGCGCGCATCTGCGGTTATTTCGACCACGGCGGATTCAGCATCCTGGACGCCCGCATCCACACGGCGCGCAATGGTTATGCGCTCGATACCTTCCAGGTCGTCACCAGCAGCATGCCCGAGCAGTACCGCGAACTCACCAGCATGATCGAAAACGGGCTGGCGGCGGCGATCGCCGAGACCGGTCCGCTGCCGGCGCCGAGCCGCGGGCGGGTATCGCGCCGGGTCAAGAGCTTCCCGATCGCCCCGCGCGTGACGCTGCGGCCAGACGAGAAGGCGCAGCGCTGGCTGCTGAACATCTCGGCCAGCGACCGCGTGGGCCTGCTGTATTCGGTGGCGCGCGTATTGGCGCGCCACCATATCAACCTGCAGCTCGCCAAGGTGGCGACGCTGGGTGAACGCGTCGACGACACGTTCCTGATCGACGGGCCCGAGTTGCAGCAAAACCGCGCCCAGATCGCGGTGGAAACCGAGTTGCTGCAGGCCCTCGCGTGATATATCGGGCTGCTGCCAAGGCGAACGGCACCGCAGTGCGAAGCACGCAGCTGCGCCAATGCCCCCCAAGCCTGGCGTCAATCGTCCTGGCCGGCGTCCTGGCCCGGGAACAGCACCTCGGTAAAACCGAAGCGGCTGAAATCGCGCACCCGCATCGGGTACAGCGTGCCGATCAGGTGGTCGCATTCGTGCTGCACCACGCGGGCGTGGAAGCCCTCCACGGTGCGGTCGATGGCGTCGCCATACTGGTCGAAGCCGGTGTAGCGGATACGCGCGAAACGCGGCACCACGGCCCGCAGGCCCGGCACCGAC
Source organism: Betaproteobacteria bacterium (assembly GCA_031381865.1). Taxonomy (GTDB): domain Bacteria; phylum Pseudomonadota; class Gammaproteobacteria; order Burkholderiales; family Burkholderiaceae_C; genus CAISIP01. The sequence continues at coordinate 5,883 of JANMYG010000755.1, forward strand.
AGGCAACCTTCCCAGTCCTCCTCCTCGGCCACTACACCATCGGCGCCCGGCAAGGGCGTGATCACCGGGTTGACCAGCACGGTGTGCGGCACCAGCGGCGCCTGCGGGTAACGCGGGTTGGGCTGGGCGCTGCCGAAGATCACGAGCTGCAGGTCGACCCCGATCTGCGGCGCCGCCAGCCCCGCGCCGTTGGCGGCCAGCATGGTGTCGAGCATGTCCGATACCAGCAGGTGCAGCGCATCTGTGTCGAACGCAGTCACCGGCTGCGCAATACGCAGCAGGCGCGGGTCGCCCATCTTGAGAATTTCACGCACGGTCATGACTGTGACTGTGCCTTCAACTGCCGAAGACTGGCAAGCAGTGGCGCAATATCGGTTTCAATGATGCTCCAGAGTGTGTCGTTGTCGATCCCCAAATAGCCATGGATGAGTCGGTTGCGTGTCGCGATGACCATCCGCCACGGTATGGATGGCGCCGACAACCGCAGCCGCTCCGGCATATGGGTTGCGGCCTCACCGAGTAGTTCAAGGTTGCGAACGGTGGCGTCGTAGCGCATCGCATCGCCGACAAACGCAACCTGGTCAACGCCGCGTGTGAACGTCTCGATCCGTTCACAAAACCCGATCATGTCGTCCAGATAGAACCGCCATTCGCGCGACGGCGTCGCTTCAGACATGCACCGCCTCGCGTTCGACAATGGAGCGAAGTTCCGCACGAAGGGCCTTGTCGGTCACCAGGTCGACCGGCCGACCCAACAGGTCCTCCAGGTAGAACTGAACGCCGAAGTAGCGCTCGGAAGTTGCAGGTCCGTCAAATCCCACCAGCACATCGACATCACTTGCGGCGGTTGCGCCACCTCGCGCCATCGAACCGAACAGCGCGAGCTTGACCACACCATAACGTATGGCCAAATTGGGTTTGTGCTGCGCCAAAAGGCTGAGCGTGGCTTGCCGATCCATGGCCACAGTCTAGCTGCTCGACGCAGGCGAGGCGCCGAAGTCGGCATGCAGCATTTGTTTCAATCCGGCCTCGTCGATCACCGCAACGCCGAGTTTGCGCGCGCGCTCCAGCTTGCTTCCGGCGTCAGCGCCAGCCACGACGTAACTCGTCTTCTTGCTGACCGAGCCGGCCACCTTGGCGCCGGCGGCCTCGATCAGCTCACGCGCCTCGTCGCGGCCCATGGTGGGCAGCGTGCCGGTGATCACGAAGGTCTTTCCCGCCAGCGGTCTGGGCACGACCTGTGCCGGTGCGCCCTCCTCCCAGTGGATACCGCAGTCGCGCAGCTGCTGCACCACTTCACGGTTATGCGGCTGGTCGAAGAAAGTGCGCAGGCTCAGCGCGACGATCGGCCCGACGTCGCCGACTTCCAGCAACTGCTCCACGCTCGCGTCCATGATCGCGTCGAGCCCGCCGAAGTGGCGCGCCAGTTCCTTGGCCGTGGCTTCGCCGACGTGCCGGATGCCAAGGCCGAACAGGAACCGGGGCAAGGTCGTGTGTTTCGACTTCTCGAGCGCATCGACGATGTTGCGCGCCGATTTTTCGGCCATGCGCTCCAGCGCGGCGAGCGCCGCCAGGTCCAGCCGGTACAGGTCGGGCAGCGTGCGGATCACCTGGCTGTCGATCAGCTGGTCGACCAGCTTCTCGCCCAGCCCCTCCACTTCGACCGCGCGGCGCTGGGCGAAATGCAATATCGCCTGCTTGCGCTGCGCGCTGCAGAACAGGCCGCCGGTGCAGCGGTGGTCGGCCTCGCCCTCTTCGCGCAGCGCAGCGGAGCCGCATACCGGACAGACCGCCGGCATGCTGAACACGGCAGCGCCGGGTGGCCTGCGCTCCACCAGCACCGACACCACTTCCGGTATCACATCGCCGGCGCGGCGCACCACCACCGTATCGCCCACCCGCACATCCTTGCGCCGGGCTTCGTCCTCGTTGTGCAGCGTGGCATTGGTCACCGTGACGCCACCCACGAACACCGGCTCGAGCTTGGCAACCGGCGTGAGTTTGCCGGTGCGGCCGACCTGCACGTCGATACCGAGCACGGTCGTGAGCTGTTCCTGCGCCGGGTACTTGTGCGCCACCGCCCAGCGTGGTTCGCGCGTGACAAATCCAAGGCGCTGCTGCAACGCCAGGCTGTTGACCTTGTAGACCACGCCATCGATGTCGAAACCGAGCGTGTCGCGCAGGCTTCCGATGCGTTCATGGTAGGCCGCCAGCTCGGCGGCGCCGGTGGTGATGGCCACCAGCTCGCAGACCGGGAAGCCCCAACGGCGCAGCTGCTGCAGCAATGCGTAGTGGGTGGCAAAGACCGGCCCGCCCTGCTGCGGCGGTGTGATCTCGCCCACGCCATAAGCAAAGAAACTCAGCGGTCGCCGCGCAGCGATGGCCGGGTCGAGCTGGCGCACGGCGCCGGCCGCGGCATTGCGCGGGTTGACGAAGGTCTTTTCTCCCTTGGCGCCGGCCGCGATCCTTGCCGCCTGGGCCCGGTTCAGGGCATCGAAGTCGTCGCGCCGCATATAGACCTCGCCGCGCACCTCGAGCACCGCCGGCGCGTCGTCGGGCAGGCGCAGCGGAATCTGCCCGATGGTGCGCACATTCTGGGTCACGTCCTCGCCGGTCTCGCCGTCGCCGCGTGTCGCCGCCACCACCAGCACGCGCGACTCGTAACGCAGGCTCATCGCCAGACCGTCGAATTTCGGCTCCGCCACGTACTCCACCGGCGGGTCGGAGGCCACAAGCCCCAGTTCGCGCATGACCCGTGCGTCGAAGTTGACCGCGCCACTGGCCTGGGTGTCGGTTTCGGTGCGGATGCTGAGCATCGGCACCGCGTGGCGCACGCTGGCGAACTGCTCCAGCGGCTTGCCCCCGACGCGCTGCGTCGGCGAATCGGGCGTCACGAGTTCGGGAAAATCAGCCTCGAGCTGCTGCAGTTCCTGGAACAACCGGTCGTACTCCGCATCCGGCAACACCGGTGCGTCAAGCACGTAGTAGTGGTGCGCATGCCGGTGCAGCTCGGCGCGCAGCCACGCAGCGCGTTCGCGCTGCGCCTGTTCCGGGCCGCGGCGGGAATCTGGCAACACCATCGGCGTCTTCGCAGCTCGGGCCGGCGGCGACCAGCGTCAGGAAAAAAGGCGCCGCGCCAGCGCCGAGCCGGCTGCCAGGTCACGCTGCTCGAGCGTGTCGTACAGGCCCTCGAGTTCGGAGCCGATCAGGTCCATGGCGTCGCGCGCCAGCGCTCGCCCGTTGTCGTCGGTGATGGTGCCGTCCATGGCCTGCGCCAGGCTGGTGGCCGCCTCGCGCAGGCGCACGAAGGGTTGCTCGGAGCGGTCCACGTGCGCCACGTCCAGCGACAGCGTGACCTCGCGGATGGCCGCCTGCGCCGGGTCGTCGGCCAGCGCCGCCTGGGTGTCGAAACCGAGGCCCAGCACCGGAGGCGTTCCCGGCTCGCGCGCGGCCAGCACCATGCGCCCGGGCATGGCGCCGGCCACGAACCCCAGCCGCGCCGCATGTTGCTGCACATAACCCGGGCTCCAGGCGGCGTTGCGCGCGCGCAGGGTGAACCCCAGCTGGGCGTCGTGCGCGCTGGCGAACTGGTCAAGTTCCCGCGCCCGCGCTACTTCCTCGAGCATCTCGGGGAAGTCGGCGGTGCCGTTCACGGCGTCGCAGAACTCCTGCGCCTTGACCACGAACTCGGAATACTCGATCTCGTTGAGGGCGCCCAGGCGGTTGGCCAGCTGCACCCCGGCCTGGAACGCCGAGTAACGCTGGCCCGGCATCGGGGTTTCCCACTGGCGGCTGAGCGTGTTCAAACCCTCGACGGCGAATGGTTTGCTGCCAGCCCGGCGGGTCGGGGGCATGGCGGCCAGCGCGGCCTCACCGGAGACCAGGCCGTCCAGCGCGATCGGCGCGATCACGTCGATCAGCGCGTCCATGCCGGCCTTCTTTTCCGGCGCCGGTATCGGAAAGCTGTCCATTCCGAAAAAATCGGGTTCCAGCCGCGGTTCGATACCGGCACCGCCGGCCGACCTGGTGTTGTCCGCCGGGTCGGGGGCCGGCTGTTTGGGCACCAGCTTGCGCGCGGACCACGCGCCGTGCGCGACCACCGCCGCAAGTACGACGCCCCCCGCGACCGCCAGCCCGATCTGCAGCGTGCTCATGCCGACTCAGTCCACTTCCGCCATTGACACGGCCACATCCATGTCGACTGCCACGATACGCGAGACGCCCTGTTCCTGCATGGTGACTCCAATCAGTTGTTCGGCCATTTCCATTGCGATCTTGTTGTGGCTGATGAACAGGAACTGCGTGTCGCGGCTCATGCTCGTCACCAGTTTGGCATAACGCTCGGTGTTGGCGTCGTCCAGCGGGGCATCGACCTCGTCGAGCAGGCAGAACGGCGCCGGATTGAGCTGGAAGATCGCGAACACCAGCGCAATCGCGGTCAGGGCCTTCTCGCCCCCAGACAACAGATGGATGGTCTGGTTCTTCTTGCCAGGTGGCTGCGCGATGACCTGCACGCCGGAGTCCAGGATCTCGTCGCCGGTGATCACGAGCCGGGCGTTGCCGCCGCCGAACAGCTCGGGGAACATCTTGCCGAAATGCGTGTTCACGGTGTCGAAGGTGGCCGACAGCAGTTCGCGCGTTTCGCCGTCGATCTTGCGGATCGCGTCTTCCAGCGTCGTCATGGCCTCATTGAGGTCGGCCGACTGGGCGTCGAGGAACTGCTTGCGCTCGCGCGCGGTGGACAACTCCTCGAGTGCGGCCTGGTTGACGGCGCCCAGTTCGAGCACTTCTGCATGCAGGCGGTCGATGGCGCCCTGCAGGCCAGCCAGGCGCACACTGCCCTGTTCGATCGAGGCCGCCAGCGGTTCGAGCTCGGCGTGCGCATCCGCGAGCAGCTGCTGGAATTGCTCGCAGCCGAGGCGCGCCGCCTGTTCCTTGAGCTGGAAGTCGGTGATGCGCTGGCGCAGCGGGTCGAGCTCGCGCTCAAGCTGCAGCCGGCGCTCGTCACTGGAGCGCAGCTTGGCGGTGAGGTCGTCGTATTCACTGCGTTTGCCCGCCAGGGCGCGCTCGCGCTCGAGCTTGAGCGCGAGTGCGTCCTGCAGTCCGGCCTGCGCGGCGGCGTCGGTCAGCCGCGACAACTCGTCGCGCGCCTGCTGCCGCTCGGTCTGCAGCGCAAGCGTCTGTTGCGCCGCCGTCTCAACCGCGCGCGCGAGTTCACTCTGGCGCGCCACCAGGCTGCGCAGCGCGAATTCGGCTTCCTGTGCCCGGCGCTCGACCGAACGCTGCTGCTCGCGGCCCTCGGCCAAACGGCGTTCGGCCTGCATCACCCGATCTTCGAGCTGGGCCTGGCGTTCCTGGGTGTCGGCCAGATGCATGTCGAGTTCCTCGAAGCGGCCCTCGGCCGTGGCGCGGCGCTGCTGCAGCTCCAGCAGTTGTGCCTCGAGTTCGCCCAGGTCGCTGTCGATTTGCGTCTTGCGCACGCGCGCCTGTTCGGCCAGCTGGCGCAGGCGTTGGGTCTCGACCTGCAGTTCATGGGCCCGGCCCTGGCTGGCGGCGGCTTCGCGCCGCAGCTGCACCAGGCTTTGCGAGCCCTGGGCATAGTCGGACTCCGCACGTGCGAGGTCCTGGCGCGACTGGTCGCAGATCAGCACCTGCGCGCGCAGCTGCCGGTCGAGGTTTTCTATTTCCTGCGCCCGCGCCAGCAGCCCCGCCTGCTCCGAGTCGGGTGCGTAGAAGCTCACGCTGTGGGCCGTGATGGCGTGCCCGGCGGCCACGTAGATGGTCTCGCCACCCTGCAGCTGCACCCGCCGGGCCAATGCTTCTTCCAGGCTGGGGGCGACAAAACAGCCCTGCAGCCAGGCCCGCAGCACCGCGCTCTGGCCCGCGTCGTTGAGTCGCAGCAGGTCGGCCAGGCGTGGCAACGCCGCGGGCTGTTCAGGCAAGGCGGCCGGTGGCGGGCTGAAAAAGCTCAGTTTTGCGGGTGGGGCATCGTGTTCGAAGGCCCGCACGATGTCCAGCCGCGACACCTCCAGCGCCGACAGTCGCTCGCGCAGCGCCGCCTCGAGCGCTTTCTCCCAGCCGGCTTCGACATGGATCCTGCTCCACAACCCGGCCAACTGGTCGAGCCCGTGTTTGCCGAGCCACGGTCGCAGCTTGCCGTCGGTCTTGACCTTGTCCTGCAGCGCCTTGAGCGCCTCGAGCCGCGCCGACAGGGCCGCCTGGCGCGACGACTCCGAGTTCACCAACTGCTGCTGGGCACGGCGCGCGTCCTCGAGTGCGGGCAACGCGTCCTGCACCTCGTGCATGCGCGCGTCGGCCACCGCGGCCGCTTCGGTGGCCTGGTCGAGCTGGGCCTGCAGGCTGTCGAGCACGGCCTGGTCGGGCGCGTCGAGCGCCTTCTGGTCGGCTCCGAGCCGCTCGCGTCGGCTGCCGAGCTGGCGCGACTGCTCCTCGACGCTGCGTTGTTCCGCCGCCAGCACCTGGATCTGCTGCTGGACCAGGGTGACGGCGGCCCGCTGCTCCGTGGCCGCCAGTTGGGCCGTGCGCAATGCTTCTTCGAGCTCGGGCAGCTGCTGCGCATGGTCGTCGACCTGCGCCGCCAGCACCGCATTTTCTTCCTGCGCCCGGCCATCCTGCTGCGCCAGCTGTGCGAGTTCGGTTTCGGCGTCGGACTTGCGTGCACTCCACTGGTTGTCCTGTTCCAGCAGGCTCGCCAGCCGCTGCTCCACGCGCTGGCGCCCCTCCACGACGAAGCGGATTTCGGCCTCCAGGCGCCCGACCTCCGTGCTGGCCTCGTACAGCAGTCCCTGCGCCTGGTTGACCTGGTCGCCGGCGGTGTAGTGGGCCTGGCGCACGGTCTCGAGGTCGGCCTCGATGCGGCGCAGGTTGGCCAGACGGCTTTCCATGGCGTTGCGCGCGCTCTCGGCGTCGACCTTGACCCGCGCCTGCTCGGCCTGGGCCTCGGCCAGCCGGAGGTACCAGAGCTGGTGCTGCTTGAGTGTCACGTCGGCCTGCAGCGTCTTGTATTTTTGCGCCACCTCGGCCTGCTTTTCCAGCTTGTCGAGGTTGGCGCCAAGCTCGCGCAGGATGTCCTCGACGCGTGTCAGGTTTTCGCGCGTGTCGCTCAGGCGGTTTTCGGTTTCGCGCCGGCGCTCCTTGTATTTCGACACACCGGCGGCCTCTTCCAGGAACAGGCGCAGCTCCTCGGGTTTGGACTCGATGATGCGGCTGATGGTGCCCTGCCCGATGATCGCGTAGGCGCGCGGCCCCAGCCCGGTGCCCAGGAAGACGTCCTGCACATCGCGCCGGCGCACCGGCTGGTTGTTGATGTAGTAACTGCTGGTGCCGTCGCGCGTGAGCACGCGTTTGACGGCGATCTCGGCGAACTGGCCCCATTGGCCGCCTGCCCGGTGGTCGGAGTTCTCGAACACCAGTTCGACACTGGCGCGGCTGGCCGGCTTGCGCGTCGTGGTGCCGTTGAAGATCACGTCCTGCATCGACTCGCCGCGCAGTTCGCTGGCGCGGCTTTCGCCCAGAACCCAGCGCACCGCGTCCATGATGTTCGACTTGCCGCAGCCGTTGGGCCCCACCACGCCCACGAGCTGGCCCGGCAAAAGAAAATTGGTCGGCTCCGGGAACGATTTGAAACCGGATAACTTGATCGAATTGAGGCGCACGGGAGACTTACACCAAGTGGTTGAAACGGGCGGCGAACATGAGGAAAAGAGGACTTGGCACAGTCCGCGGGACAGTGCGAGATGATACCTTGTCACCCCGGCGCGGCGGCCATGCAGCATGCCTGCGGCCGCGGTGCCAGCGCAGGGTGGCGTGGTAGCATTGATTCGCCTCAAAAGTATCCCTCGCGGGTGTTGTATGCGCCTGCCAACCACTCGATCGGGGACCAGGATGAAACGCATGGACGAAATTGATGATCCGCGCCGCTTGCTGTTGATTCGGGCCCTGACGGCCGGGCTGCTGGGCACAGGGCTGTCGAGCGCACAGGCGATCACCTTCGGCATCTTCGGCAGCCGTCCCAAGAAGCTGCCGGAGGGCCAGTCGATCTACGGCTTGTCCGGCCAGGTCACCGTCAACGACCGCGAAGCCACGCTGGCCACGCGCATCAAGTCCGGCGACACGGTGCAGACCGCGCAAAACAGCGAGATTGTCTTTGTCGTCAACACCCATTCGATGATCCTGCGCAGCGAAAGCCGACTGGTGATCGAACAACCCGAAAATGCGCCCGATTCGCTGCTCATCGGCGGGCTGCGCATGCTCACGGGCAAGCTGCTGTCGGTGTCGCGCAACACACCGATGCGGATCAGTTCCGGCACCGCCACCATCGGCATCCGTGGGACCGGGTTCTACATCGAAGCCGACCCCGAGCAGACCTACTTCTGCACCTGTTACGGTGCGACGGAGGTACAGGCCACCAGCGACCCGCAAAGCCGCGAGACCATCGCCGCATCGCACCACGACCGGCCGCTGTACATCGTCAAGGACGGGGCTGCGGGCAACAACATCCGCAACGCGCCGTTCCTGAACCACACCGACCAGGAACTCGCACTGATCGAAACCCTGGTCGGGCGCAAGACCCCGTTCGTGTTCTCGAACGATGTCTACACCGGCCCGCGCCGGACCTACTGATAGCCGCAACCCCTGGGCGCGGTCCGGCACCGCCGCCATGGCACTGCGCCCCCGCGAGATAGCGTTGACCCGGCGCCCGGTGGCGGTCGCACGCGGGCGGCGAAGCCCGCTTATTCCGGCGCGCCGTTGAGGATCCAGTTCACTAACTTGTCGTAGTCTGCCCGCCCGGGGTCGCCCACCGGAAGGCTGGTATCGAAGCCAGTGAGTGCGGCAGGCCCGGCGCCATGGTGGTTGCCTGAAGGCTTGCGCAGCAGCGGGCTGGCCACGATGTCGGTGAAGTTGATGCGCCCGCGCAATTCGGTGTAGAACCAGTGGTCGTTGGTGGCCGCATTGCCAGTGCCGGAGCGGTCGTAATCGGTATACCAGATAGGCGGAATCGCAACCCCCTGCAGGCTGGTATCGCCAGGCAGGTGGCAGCCCGTGCAGCCGCCAACCCCACCTTGCAGAACACTCGTCTTGATATCGGCAAACCGCAGGTCGGCCGGTGTATAGGGCTGGACGTTGCCGTCCTGGATCACGCCCTTGACCTCGACCCTGAGCACTGCCGGCGTGCTCGAAGCGGTGGCGTTGCTGGCCACCAGTTGCACCAGGTAGGTGCCGTCGGCATTGGCGGTGAACGTCGGTTGCGCCGAGGTCGGATTGGTCAGCACCGCCGCGCCACCGGGGTTGCCCACCAGCGACCACTGGTAGCCGCTGGCGTACAGGCTCATTGCGGCCGAGAGTGTCGTCGACCCGCGCAGCACCACGCGGTCCGGCCCCGGATCGGCGATCGGTCGGCCCGGCATCTGGGCGCCATCGGTGAAACCGGCGTTCAGCAGGTAGGTCGCCATGGTCTGGAACATGCTCACCGTGCTCCAGAACTTGTCGTAGATCAGCTTGGCCAGCGGCATGTTGCCGCGGTCCACCACATGGACCTTGACCCGGTCCTTGTAGGCATCGAAACGCGGGAACGTGTCGAAAGCGATCTCCGGGTTGTTGGCCGTGCCCAGCAGGCGGTGGCATACGCGGCAGGCCGGCGCCTGGACATCGAGGTACAGCGCCGACTGCCCGGCGGCGGCCCAACTGCCCTCGACATAACTGTCGGTCGCAGCGGAACTTGAATTCTGCATGCCGTCGCCGCCGTACATGTCCTTGATGAAGGTCGCCGCCGTTCCCTGGTATTCGTTGCGGGTGGCCGGCCGCCGGCACTGGTCTTCCAGTAGAACCGATGGGGCCGGCAGTGGATAGGAGCACAGCACCATCTGGTTGATGGCCTTGATGCGCGACTCCAGGTCGCCACGGGTGGCTCCGGCGGTCGTGGAAAAATCGAAGGTGGCGGGCTCGAACGGGTGCAGCTTGGCCTGCACGTCGCCGCGGTGCTGCGAATAGGAATTGGCGACCAGCGCGAACAGTTTCTTGCCGCTGGCGTCGGGTGGTGTCAGCGGGTCACCGCGTCCGCCATGGCAGGCGATGCAGATGGTTGGCATGGCCTTGGCCGGTCGGCCGTCCAGGCTGCCCACGAGTTGCCGCGCGCCGGTCACCGGATCGAAGATGTAGAACTTGACGAACCTGGCATCCGCCGGCCGGCCGCCGACGCCGGCCCCGGGGCCGGTGCTGAATTCGATCGCGTTGGTGCCGACGTGCCACTGCGACACCAGGTTCGATGCGGCGTCGAGGTTCAGCGGCGAGTAACCACCGTAGGCGCCGACCTGGTAGTTCTGGACCACGAAGGCCATGCTGCCGTCCGGGTTCTGGTGCGCCGTCATGCTGCGCCCGTAACCCAGGTCGCGCTGGTCGCCGAAAGTGACTTTGTATTCGGCATGTCCGGGGCCGCTCACGCCGATATTGTTGGCGGCCTTCCATTTGTCGAGCGTGTCCCTGGCGTTGGTCGGGTCGATCGCTTCGTAATAGGCCTGCGCGTATTCCGGCGCACCGACCTCGAACACGCCGTCGGCGCGCACCTGCGGATTTGGAAAAAGCAGAAAGCGGTCCAGCCCCGTGGCCTGGGACGCGGCCCGGGCCGAGGGGTCGACGTCGCCGGAGTCGCTGGTTCCGCCGCCGCCGCCTCCACATGCGGAAAGCGACACCACCACCACGGCCGCGACTGCAGCCCAGATCTTGTTGTATCGCATCGTCAGATCCTCAACTAGAAACGCAAAAGGTAAACGGCCGAAAGCTGGTTGGCCTTGTAGCTTCGGGGCGATGTAACCCAGGCGGGCCGCAATCCGGGAGTCGAGCGCACGTACCTCCATGAGAAGTCGATCGAGTCGTGCGACCCCAGTACCAGGTTGTAGCCGAGCGTCGTCAACACCGTGTTGCCGCCGACCTTGTAGCTGAAGAACTGCCCGCCCGCATACGCGTCGTCCTGCGCGAACACCTTGGCAATGCTCACATTTTCCAGTGACGCGCGGCCGGTTGACACGATGTCGCCGCGGCGGTATTCGGCGCCAAAATAAAGGGTTTCGTTGCCGCTCAACGCGTAGTCAATGTTGGCGCGCACCGAGTTGTCGCGGGTGCTGAACACCTCGCTGTTGGCATAACGGCGGTTGTGCGACAAGGCGCCGAACAGGTTGATGCGGTCGGTCAGCGGCTGGCGTACGGACACACCGACGCTCATGCGGTAACCGTCGCGCAGCCGGGTCTCGAACGCCTCGCCGCTGAGCTTGGCGAACGCACCCAGCGTCGGGTCGCTGAACTCGGACGAATCGCGGTACTGGTATTCGGCTTCGGCGCTGGCCGTCACGTGGCTCAGCCCGTTGAAGTGGTGGAATTTCTCGCCCCCCAGCGTACCCGTCCACAACAGCCGCGACTGCTCCGACAACTGCTGCTCGATCGACTTGCTGACGTTGACGCTGTAGAAGTCGTCGCTCAGCTTGTCGGGCCCGGCCTTGGCGCGGGTCACGTTGTCGTCGTGGGTGTAACCGGCATCGACCTGCAGGTTGAGCGGTTCACCGGTCCGCTGCGGGAACTCCTTGAACAGCTTGGGCATGCCGCGCACGTCGAAGTCCTTGCTCAGGCGCACGCGCAGCGCATAACTGGATTCGTTCGAGAACGAATGGCTGAGCTGGTACTCCAGCGACAGCGTGAGCCCGTCGCGTAGCAGGAAGTCGCTGCCGATTCCGAACACGATCGCATCGCGCGCGCCGCGGGTGGACGCCAATGCATACCGCGTGCCCCCGGGCTGGTCGGCGTAACCAATGACCGCCTGGCCCGTGCCCTGGAATTCGTGCCGGTACTCGGCGCGCAGCTTCGGCACCGCATAACCGAAGCGCGTGGCGAACACCGACTCGCCGCGCACGCCCAAGGCCCCCTGCACCGACGTCGACGTGTGCCCGAAGTATGTCAGCGCATAAGCACCGGCGCCGGTCTCGGTGCTGGTGCGAAGCCGGTCGGTGGAAAAATCGATGCGGCCATACGGCGACACCAGCAGGCTCTGGTCGCGGAACTCATAACCACCCGTGAGCGAGCCGAACACCTGTGTGCCGCCACGTTTGCCATAGGCGTAGTCGCTGATCGGCGCCACGAAGCGCGTACTGTCGAAATCGAGCGAGCCGATGCCCAGCAATGCGTCGACGAAGGTATTCGGGCCGGGCTGGTAGCTGCCATACACCGCGAGTGAATAACCCTTGGTGCGGTTGATCGACCCGTCGCCGCCGATGCGCGTGGTGTCGCGCGCATAACCCAGGCCCATGCCGGCCGCCAACTGCTCGCTGAATCGGCGGTCTACACCGACTGTGATGCCATTCGAGCTGAACTCGGCGCCGCTGCTCGCGCCGCTGGCGTCGCGCGTGCCGAAACTGGCCACGCCCTCGATCCAGTAGCTGGTGGCGCCCGGCACGTTCGACGTCGTGTTCAGGCCCAGGCCCGAACCCACACCCGCCAGGTTGACCGAGCGCGACTTGATAAGCGAGACCACACTGTCCGAAAACGGCAGTGATTTGAGCCCCAGGCCACCAGCCACCACGTCGAGTGCCTGCGCCCCGCTCAATTCGCCCGGCCGTATGTCCGCGCGCCCCACACCATTGCCCGCATCCCGCTGCTCGGTGCTGCCGCTGAACGACCGGCCGATCAACGTAGTGCCCATCGGCGTGGACGCAACGGCTGGCGTGGGTGCCATGGCCGCGTTGGCCGACGCCGAGAATACGGTGCCGGCGGCGAGGCCGGCCGCCTGCGCTGCGGCGGCCTGGCCTTGCAATGCGGGGGCACCCGCTCCGGTGTCTGCGGCGCCGCGGTGCAGCGACTCCATGCGGCGCTGGAAGTTGGCTATCTGGGCCCTGGAGAAACGTTGCGCCGTTTCAGCCTGCGCGGCCAGCAGCGCGGTGACGATCGGGTCCTGCGTCGGGTCGGGTCGGCCCGTGACGGTGACGGTCACCGTGCCTTGGGGCGAGGTTCCGCCCGCACCGTTACCCACGAACGTGAAGCTGTCGGCGCCGAAGTAGTTGTGCACCGGTGTGTAGGTGACCCGGGTCCCGGTGGCCACCGCCGCGCCATGCGCGGGTGTGGCGACAACCGAGACGCCAGTCGGCGCAAACCCGTTGAAAAGGCAGGTCGCCAGATCCAGCGTCGTGGGCGTGTTGAGCGGGACCGACATGGCACACGCTGTCGGCGCCGGCACCCCAACGTTGAAGGCCACCGCGCGCACCGGCCCGAAATCGACCGCGTTCCTTGCGCTCAGCGACGCCGAGTACGTGCCAGGTGTCGTCGGTGTGCCGGTGATGATGCCGCTGGCGGGGTCGAGCATCTCCAGCCCGGGTGGCAAGCCGGTGGCCGCATAGGCCAGGATCGCCGGATTGGTGGCGACGATCTGTATCGGAGTGATCTGCACACCAGCCACCAGGCTGGCGAAGGTCGGGCTGGTGACAACCGGCGCCGAAGTGGGGTTGATCGTGAACGTCAGTTCCCTGGGCTGGCTGGTCAGGTTCACGACGTTTGTCGCGGTGACGCTGGCCTTGAATATGCCGCTGGTGGTCGGTGTACCGGTGATCCGGCCGGTGGTGTTGTCGAGCATCTGCAGCCCCGGCGGCAACACGCCCGGTGCTGCCACCGCGTACGAAGAAATCGGGCCATTGCTGGCGACGATCGAGTAATCGAAGTTGCCCAGCAGGTTGACCGGCGCCGGGTCCCCACTGGTGATGGCGGGGGCCGCAGTCGGGTTGAAGCGGATCGTCACGGCCAACGGGGTGCCCGGGGCGGCGTTGCTGGCCCCCAGCAACAGGTTGAAGTCGCCGCTGGTGGTCGGTGTGCCGGTGATCAGGCCGGTGCCGGTGTCGAACAGGATCCCGTCTGGAAGCACGCTGCCGGGCGCGGCCACGGCGGAATAACTGGAAATTGGTGGATTGCTGGCGATGATCCGGTAATTGGCGCCGTTGATGGAAGTGCCCACCGTGCCCGCCACAATCGGCGACGAAGGCAGGTTGGTGGTGATCGCCGGCGCACCCGCCGAAGTGACGGTGATCCGCAGACCCTGCGTCATCACATCGCCATTGGTGGCGGTGGCACCTACCGTGACGTCGAAGTCGCCGCTGATGGTCGGGGTGCCGGTGATGCGGCCGGTCGACGTGCTGAAAGCCAGCCCGTCCGGCAGGCTGCTCAGCGTAAAACTGTTGGCATTGATCGCCACGTTCGACGCGATCTGGTAGAAGTTGGCGCCGATCGGCTGGTTCTGCGGAAAACTGACCGTGGCACCGCTGGTGATGCCGGCGGTGGTGATGTCCACGTTCTTCGAGACCGTCTTGGTCGGCGAGTCGACCGCGTTCGCCATCGTCGCGGTGAGCGTGGCAGTGACGGTGCCGGTCGTGTTCGAGGTGCCGATGATCCGTCCGCTGGCGTCGATGGTCATGGTGCCGGGCAGTCCCGTGGCGGAGAAACCGGTCGCGCCTGCCCCGACGCTGGCGGTCAGCGTGTACAGCGGTGCACCGGCGCTGTACGCGCGCCCTTTCAGCGCCTGGGCGCTGGCCCCGCTGGTCAGGCCGAATATGTCGACCACGATCGCGCGCGACGGCGAGGTGCTGTTGGCGCTGCTGAAGGCGCTGGCGATGCTGATGTCGAAAGTGTCCTGCACCAGCGATGCCGCCGTATGGGTGTAGGTCACGTTGTACTGGATCAGCGGCGCCCCGGCAGTCGAACCGGTGGTGGTCTGGCTCGACCCGGCGGTGCCGCGGGCAGCGCTGGTGGTTGGAAGTCCGGTCGCGCCATCCTGTGCCGCGCCGCCATTGCCGTCGGCCAGCACGGTCGGGTAGATGTCCTTGTTGCTGGGTTGCCCCGCAGCCACCTTCATGTTCAACGCCGCATTGCCGTTTGCCACCGTGAAGGCCGGAGTCTTGAACTGGCCGATGTAAAGAGCCAGGCTGAGCAGGTCCCGGTCATTGAGGGTGGTCAGCCCATTGCCGACCAGCCCCATGCCGCCGAGATTGTTCGTGATTGCATTGCGAATCTTGCTCGGGTTGTTCGACGCCAGCCGATGGTTGATCGCCGTGGTGCCTACTGTGTTGGCGGGAGACGTGTGGCAGCCGACACATTTCACTGTGTACAAGTCCAAACCCGCCTGAACCGACTGCGCATGCGCCATCGGTACCAGCAACAGCGTGACCAGCAGCACCGCCAGGAACTGCCACACTGCGCCGATCTGGCGACGCCCGCGCGCCGCCATGGAAAACCGCCGATGTGGGAGCGCTGTGTCGACTGCAGAGTCGGGGCTGGCGCGAAAACGTGGCGCAGAAAAATCCATGGGTGCCTCACTGGAGCGGGATGATCGGCCAGCCCTGCACTGGTATCGATGTGCCACTGCGAAAACAACGCAGGGGCCTCGCGCCACGAAGAGCCGTTTCAGTGTAACTAGATACTTCCGCTGCATTGACAAAAGTCAGGCGACTTGTTTTTCGTGCCGGCAGTTTGTGGCTTTCCCTCCACAGTGGCGGGCATTTTCCGGCGCGTGCGGCGACCGGCCCGGCGATGTACAGTCGACCCCGACCACTCTGATCGCGCGTTATGCCCACTGCCCTGCAACTTGCCCATGGCCATGCCCAGCTGACCGCGACGGTGCACGGTTGCCGCAAGCTGCTGCACCGCCGTTCGCTGGTCGCCGCGGCCGCCAGCGCGGTGCCGTTTCCGGGTCTGGACTGGGCCGTCGACGCGGCGCTGCTGTCGCGCCTGATTCCTGAAATCAATGCCCGGTTCGGGCTCACACCGGCGCAGATCAGCCGACTCGAACCCAGGCAGCGCGAGCAGGTGCAAAAGGCGGTGGCCATGGTGGGCTCGGTGCTGGTCGGCAAGTTCATCAGCAAGGAGCTGGTGCTGCGCGCGGCCCAGACCGTGGGCGTGCGTCTGACCGCCAAGCAGGCCGCCAAATACGTGCCACTGGCCGGCCAGGTGGTGTCGGCCGTTGTCGGTTACTCGGCCATCCGTTACCTCGGCGAAGAGCACCTCAAGGACTGTGTCCGCGTGGCGCTGCAAGTGCAGCTTCTGCTGCCCGCCCCGGCGCCGCAGTGAAATGCTTGTCATCCCGGCGCAGGCCGGGATCCAAACCCCACGCGTGGTGGAACCCGGCCCCGATCCGCGCTTAGAACCGGTACGACATCGCCAGGTGCAGGCGCGCCTGGCGGCCTGCGCCCGAGATGCCGTCGAGCACCTGCGCCACGTCGAGTGCGACGTGCAGGTTCTGGCGCGACAGGCGCAACCCGGCGCCGGCGCTTGCCACCGACTCCGTCACGCCGGTGGAGCGCGAATGGACCTGCCCGCCTTCGACGAACAGCACTGGCCGGAGTTGCCAGTCCCCGATTTCAGGCCCCAGCGCCTCGAGGTTCCACTGGTGGCCGTAGTCGCCCGATACCACGCGATCCGAAAAACCGCGCACCGAACTGGGCCCACCCAGGCCGAATTGCTCGCCCGGGATCAGCGACTTGCCGGAATACTGGCCCTTGATACGCCCGGTGTACAACCAGCCGGCCGACTGCATGACGGCCTCGAGATTGAAACGCAAGGCGTTCCAGTTCTTGGTGCCAAAATTGTCCGCGTGGCTGGTCACGGTGTTGCTCGAACCTCCGCCAACGTTGACGGCGTAGTCGAGGCCACCGGCCAGATCACCCCAACTGGGTTCGTTGCGAAACGCGTATTGCAGTGAAAGCACGCGGGAGCCCACATTCGGCTGCACCTGAGCGCCGTTGAAGGTGGTGCTGTTTTCGAAAAAACGGTCGTCCAGACCCACGCCGATCGTCTGCTGCAGCGTATTGATGCGGTGCAGGGTGCGCGTCACCCGGAACCCCGTGAAACGTCCGCTGCCGCTGACGTCGAAAACCGCCGCGCCCTGCTGCACCTGCCCCGAACTGATGTCCGACTTGGTGTACGAAGCCGACACGTTGAAGCCGGTGCCATAGATCGGAATCTGGTAGAAGGCGCCGAACAGACTCACGTCGCTCGGATGGCCGGGGTCGGTGGTGTAGGAGACGGTCGCGACATGGTCCAGGTCGAACAGGTTGGCATGCTGCACGCCGCCGCTGATGCGGTAGGTGTTCTTCGAAGGGCCGTTGTCCGACAGCGACTGGTTGCCGGTCAGGGTGGTGAAGAAAATCAGCGTCGGTGAGTCCTTGACCCGCACGACCGCGTCCACCTGGTTGGGCTGCGCCGATTCCTTGAACGTGACCGACACCTGTTTGGCCGGGTTGGTGTTGCTGGCGGATATATCACGGCCCAGCATCTGCACCTCGGGCACCTCGCCCTCCTTCAGGCTGCTCAGGCTGCGCCGGATGTTGTCGGTCGTGAACTTGTCGTTGCCAGTCACTTCCACCGCGCCCAGCTTGATGCCGATGATCTGCAGCCTAACCTCGCCACCGGTGGGTTTTTGCACCGGAACGTAGGATCGGTGAAAAGCGTAGCCGCGCTCGCGCATGGCGCGTTCCAGCGCGCTGGAGGCGGCTTCGATGTCGCGCAACGCACGCTTTTCACCGGTGAACGGCGCCAGCAAGACGCTGGTCTCTTCGGCTGACAGCGGGTTGTCGCCGTCGATCACAAAACGCTGGATTTCCAGCGTCGGCTCCGCCAGTTCGGCCGGCGCCGCCGCCTGTGCCAAGGCAGCGGCGCTGTGCCCCAGCATGGCTGCAAGGCAGATCGCCCTGAATCGAGGAAACTTCTTGTTGTGCCTGGTATTCGATCGCATGAACGCGCCCTTTAGAGTCTGCAAATTTCCTGGCCCGGCTGGCCCAGCGTGACGCCAAACATCTGGAAGATGAGCTTGTCGGATTCACTGAACAGTTCCGGTATCGGGTACGGGTCGCCGACCAGGAAACCGGGCACCGGTGAGAGCCGCTGCGCCAGTCCGTCCTGCCCGATGTAACCGCCCTCGCCCACACCCATGTCGATCCGCGACGACGCCGACGACATGTACACGTGCCCGTCGCGGACGTAGACGTACATGCCATCCGCGCCCGTCGACGGCGCCGTGGCGAAAAGGTTATCCCAGTCGACCTCGACCCCGTCGGGTCGCGGCGAACCGAAGTTGGTGAAGAAATCCGGCACGCTGGCCAACAACCGCGCCTTGCAGTCGCGCCCCGCAAAGCCGGCCTGGTCCAGCGGCACCTCGAGCGCGCAGGTACCGAAGTAGGTCCCGCCTTGCCAGGTCAGCATGAAAAGCCCGTCCGGCTGCTTCGGGTCGGTGCCGTCGCCGCCGGTGTCCGCCTCGCCCAGTGACTGGTCCACGCAGGGCCCCTCGCAACTGATGTCCATGCCGGTGCCGCGAATGCCGATGGTCGAGGTCCGGGTCTTGATCGCGAAGGATTCGGAAGACTTCTTGCCGATCAACCCGGTGAAGACCCGCAGCCCGCCCTTGAGCAGCGACAGCGCCATGTTGTCGTTGGCCTGAGGCCGGTTATAAACGTAGGTGTCGATGCGCAGCGCGCTCTGGGGGTTGACCGACACCTTGGACTGGTCCCTGAAACCGATCACCGCCACGCCGCCGATACCGGTGCGTACATCGTCGCCCTCGTACAGCGCCGCGCCCACCCCCAGTTGCCGGGACGCCTTGCCCGGCTGCGTGGCGGCCACGTCACCCGTGGACTGCACCACGCGCGCGATGACCGGGTTGGCCGATGCGTTGGTCGCCGCCGTGGCCTGGGCCGTCGCGGCGCCGGCTGAGAGGTTCTCCTGGCGGCAATCCTCGCCGCAGATCCGCGCGTCGAAACTGGTGCCGCGAATGCCGATCGTCGCGGTGCTGATCCTGAGCTCCACCCCGGCCGGATTGCGCTTGCCCACCAGGCCAGACACCATGCGCATGCCACCCTTGAGCAGCCGCATCACGGCGGTTTCGGTGCCCTGGTTGTGGGCGAAGCGGTCGAGCGCAAAGGTGGTCGACGGGCGCAAGGTGAACTTGCTCCCGTCGGCCAATGCCACCACGGCAAAACCCTTGTCGGTGGTGGCGAGCACGTCGCCTTCGAGCACGTTGTCGCCGCGGCCCAGGAAGCGGTAGGCGCCGCCGGGCTGCTGCGCCGTGGCCAGGCCCTGCAAATGCGTGACTTCGCCGGCTTTTTGCTGGGCCAGCGCCGCCACCGATACCAGGGCGATGCCCAGGCCGATCACGCAGCGTCTGAAACCGGCCGGCATACGCCCGGTCTGAAAAGCTGGTTGCACCGGCATTGTCACGAAAACCTGATTTGTTGCGCTTGTCATGGTATTGGCCCGAGTCAATAACACTGGTTGAGGCGGCGCCGTGTGGTCACCAGGTTGCCGCTCTCGTCAAACGTCAGGTCGAACAGCCCCGCCGCGAATTCTCCCAGGTACGCGACGTCGCCGGCGGCGATGGTTCCAGGGCCGGTTGGCGGCACCGGTGGCTGCGGCACGCCGACCAGCGGTAGGCCGTCGGCGCCGGTGCCGAAGAAGAACAGGCCGAACAGGTTGGTGGGGCAGTTGATGCAGAACAGGGTCGGGTTGCCCGGGGGAACCACGTTGGAATTGAAGGTTCCGCCGTTGGTGGCCGTGATCGTTCCTCCGTTCAGGACGATGGTGCCTACCGCGCTGAAGTTGAAATTCGACGCCGTGATGGTGGACGTGGCAGACGAAGTGGTCGAGTTGTAGAGGCCCAGCGCCCCCGTGGTCGCCGCCAGGTTGAAGGTGCCGGCCGTGATGTTGGTGTTGGCGGAAGCGTTCGTTCCCGCCTGCATCAGCACGGCGCCGTTGGAGACGACGTTGAGATTCAACGGGTCGATGTAGGCGCCGCCGCCAGCGCCGCCGAGCATCTCCACCGGGCCATACAAGGTGCTGATGGTCATGGTGCCGGTGGGCGGGAGCGAAGGTTGGTCACCGGACAGCAACTTGGCGTCCGAAGCCGCGGTAGCGCCACCCTGGAGCAGCAACTGGCCCGCGACGATCGTCAGGTCGCCGCCAGCGGAAACCGTCGCCGCGCCCTGCCCATCGACGTGGCCGATCGTCATTTTTCCGGCCGCATCGTAGTTGGTCGACCTGCCCTCTTGGTAGTCCATCAGGATCGACAGGTTGCCCGAAGTCTTGATGGCCGCCAACGAGCCGGACGCACCGCTTAGGTTGGCTACGGTCAGGGTCGCGGATGGGGCAACAATGGTCTTGGTTGCATCGGTCGGGTCCGGAATCACGCTGCCGTCCCCGCTCAGGTTGATCGACATGTCGCCGGTTGCAGACAGGCCCGCAAAAGGTGCCGTGCCATTGGTGGATGACAGGCTGATCGCGAGCGACTGCGCGGTGATGTCCTGCGTGCCGGTGGTCGTCACCTCGGTCCGCAAGCCGCCCTGGTTGTCGATCGTCATGGCTCTACCCACAATGATGTTCTGGCTGACGTTCGGGCCAACCGCCAGAGCTTCGATGCTGGTCTCGCCAGTGCCGGGCGTGGCGGCCGGAGCCAGCAGGGTGAGGTTGCCGCCCGCGCTCACGTATTGCAAGCCGTCGGCGTTCTGCTGGATCCAGGTGCCTGAGCCAGAAGCACCGCCGGTCACGGCAATGTCGCCGCTCACGAAGAGGAACTGCGAGCCGCTCGTGTCGTTGCGAATCGCCGTTTCGTTGCGCCCTGGTGCACTTCCGCTGCCACCCAGCATGCTCAGGTTGCCTGACACATTGAGCGTTTGGCCGGTGCCGGCTACCAGCATCGCGCCTGAATCGTCACCGACACCCCCTGTCAGCGAAAGGTTGGCAGAGGTACGCAAGAACTGCGTTCCAGGGGTGAACATCTTCGCGTAGGCTCCCGCCGCTGAACCGCCGTTCAGGCTGATGTTGTCGGTCTGATCGAAAGAACAGCAACTGACATTTCCGATCACTTGCGTGCCAGCGGCCGTCGATATTTCCGCAAAGGCATTGGCCGGTCCACCCTGCAAGGCAATGGTTCCGCCGGCGTCGATGGTCTGCCCGGTGGCTGCCTTGATCCACGCCGCCGCGCCGCTTGCGGTGCCCGCCGTGACAAAAATCGAGTCCGATGGATTCCTGTTGGACGTGCGGGTGTCCCCGATGGTCTGGAACCCGCGGACCGACTCGATGGAGGCGGTCATGCCGGCGCCACCGCCGCCGACCACCGACAGGTCGCCGCTGGTCCGGATCGTCTGGTTACCACTTTCGGTCAGAATTTGGGCTATACCCCCACTGCCGGCGCGGACCACGATTGAGCCGGTGGGGAGGTTGTTGGACATGGACGTTGAACCAATCGTCTGCCCGCCGCCAGCGACAGCGAAACTGTAGATTTCGGCATACGCCCCAGGGCCTGAGCTTGGCGTCGCGCCCGAGCCGCCCAGAACACTGATCGTGCCACCGGTATTGATGGTCTGGATTCCCGGCGCCTTGATCGACGCGAAGGCATCGGTACCTGTACCACCCCGGACCAGAATGTCGGCCGTGGGGTTATTTTGGTTCGTGCTGGACGTGCCGATGTTCTGCGTACCAACAGTCGTCGCGATCGATGCCGACATGCCAGCGCCGCTTCCGCCCAGAACCGAGATGCCCTCGCCCGCCCGCAGGGTCTGGTTACCTCCAGCCAAAATTCCTGCTGTGCCGCCAGAGCCGGCCTGCACCAGGATGGCGGCAGTCGGGTCGTTGAAGAAACAACATGGGATGTCGGTGTTGCCGATGGTCTGTGACGTTCCGGCCTTGAGCTCGGCGTACGCGCCGGGGCCCGCTCCTGGTGTTGGGCCCGCGCCACCCTCCACCCGGATATCGCCCGAACTCAGGATGGTCTGGCTGGCGGCTGTTCGCACCGACGCGTACGCGCCATCGCCTGTTCCTCCCTTGACCTGCACCAGGTCGGTAGCGGACGTGGTGCTACCCAGCGACTGGGTCGACACAGCAACGATCTCCGCGAACGCGTTAGTCCCGCCGCCTCCCAGCACCTTGATGTCGCCAGAAATTGGCGTCAAGGTCTGGAATCTGCCGGCCGTCAGCTGCGCGTTGGCGTTGTTGCCACCGCCAAGCACCGACAAATTGGTGATGGAACCGGCATTTTGATCAACGGCCGCGGTGATTTTCGCAAACGCACCGTCCGAAGTGCCGCCCTGGATCACGAGGCTGTTGTTTGCAGTCAGAGACTGGAAACCCACCGAGGTGATGGCAGCCGACGCGCCGATCACCCCTGCAGACCCTCCGGTCACCCGCAGGTCGTTGCCGGCGGTCAAAATCTGGGTGAAAGTCGAGACCCCCTGGCTGACCGCCGCCGAGCCGCCATTGGCCGCCAGCACGATATCGTGGCCCGCCGCGACGCTATTATTGACAAATGCCGCAGTTTGCGACACGGCCACTGTATCGGCGGCTGTCGCACCAGCCGTGATCAGCACGTCATGCCCCGCACGCAGGTCGTAGCTGCCTGCGCTGACCGTCCTCGGGCCGACGCCGGCCGAGATGAACAGGTCGCCGGTGGTATTGAAGCCGTTGCCGGCATTCAGCACAAGAGTGGTGACGCCGCTGATGTCTCCGCCGACCTTGATGTCGCCGTCGGAGGCGGTCAAGGAAAACGCGCCGGGCGCGCCAGTCAATGCGCCAAGGGTCAGGTTCGGGCCATCGGCATCGACGACACGCGTCACGCTCAGGCCGGAATAGTTGGAATTTGCGACGTTGATGACCGGGCCAACGCCGGTCGCTGCGGCAGTGATCTTCAGGCTGTTGGACACGGCATTGGCCATGTCGACCTGAATCTCGTCCTTGGCGCGCACATCAAGCGCCAACACGCCGCTGGTCAGAATCGGCGCCGCCGCAGTACCCACACTGCCGTTCGGCGCGCTCAGCGTGGTGGTGTCACTGGCCGCCCCGGCACCGCTGCGTGTGTCGATCTGCAGGCCAGAAGCGCCGACGCTGCGCAGAATGCTGCCGTTGCTGGCCGTCAGCGAGACACCTCCACCAAGCGACGTGATGTTTGCGACGTTCACATCCTTGCCGGCCCCCGCAGTACTGGCTGTGACCCGGCCGCCGCGCGTGATGACCGAAGTGAGATCGATAGTGCCGCCGGAACTGGTAGCGGTGACAGAAAGAGCACCGACCGTGGCAACAACCGAAGTCAAGTCGATGTCCCCGCCCGTCAAGAGTGTCAGGCTGCCGCTGCCCATTGTGACCGACGGTGTGCTGATGTTCGCCGCTGACCCAGCTCGCGCGTCGACCAGCACGGTGCTGCCAGCGCCAAGGGTCCCGGTTGTGGCGAGGGTCACGTCCGTTACCGACGCATTGGATTCCGTGTAACTGAAATTGACCGCCGTTGGTGACGCCAGATTCAGCGCCACGGGCCCGGCAAGCACTGTCATCGCCTGGCCGGCCCCACTTGCGCTCGACCCGCCACCAGCGGTGGCCGCAAGGCCGTCGGCCGTGATGGCCAGGCGGGTCAGCGCGGTAGTGGACGTGACAGCGAACTTGTGGTCGGTGTTGATCGTGAGGTCGGTCGTGCCGGTCAGGGCCGCTTTCACATCGCCGCCCGATGCGCCGCCCAATGAAGTCAGCCTGACGGTGGGTGAGGTCAATGTGGCCGAGTTGGCCACGAGGTCGATGCCGCCGGGAGCGGTAATGGACACGCTGCTGGTGCCAGACAAGGCAATGGCCGATGCCGGCACGTAAGCCGCCGTGGCGTTGATCACCAGCGCGCCACCGGTTGAAATGTTCCCGGTATTGAAGGTGGTGCCAGTGATCGTGGTGCTTTGCGCCGCGCCCGAAATGCCGGCCACGTTCAAGGTACCACCGGTGATGGTCTTGGTGAAACCACCCGTGATTGCGGCGGCGTCGATGCTCTTCGCCAGTCCTGATGTCACCGTGACCGCGTCTTGCGCCACGAAAGACGATCCAGGGGTCACACCGCCGCTAACACCTGCCCCGCCCACGTCGACCGCCCCGCCCGCGACCACCGACGTGGTGGTCAGGCTGGTGACTGCTCCACCGGTCGTGATGTCGCCGGATGCGCGCAACTGCACCTGGTCGGGCGCCGCATTGAAGGTGTTGCGGGTGGTGCCGGTTCCGTTGACGGAACCGGTCACGTCCACATCGCCACCAGTGCTGTTGACGTCGATCGCGGTCGCGGTGAGCAGGTTGCCGGTCACGAGAATGTCACCTGGGGACGACAACATCAGTTTGTCCGCTACCGCGCCAAAATTTGTGGCGCGGCTGGTCCCTGTAGTGGTGACCGAGCCCAGGGAAAGGCTGTCGCCGCTGACGGTCACCGAACGCGCCGAGATGGCACCGGTGGTGACGTCCCCGCCACCCCCGGCCAGGTTGACGTTGCCGGCAGCGATGGCGTTGGCCGGCAGTCCCGTCTGGGTCAGTCCATTGGTGGCGCTGAGTATTAGTTTGTTCAACCCGTCGGTTCCGAAATTGACATTGCCAAAGCGCAACTCCGTGGTTCCGGTGACTGCGAATTTGAACTCGTTCAAGGTACCGGCCGAGCGCTCGAGACTGCCCGTGAGCGGATCACCGATGGTTATGACGCCCAGGTTGCTGCTGGCCGTGACATCGAGGTCCAGCGAAGTAAAAATCGAGTCATTGCCGCTGCCAATACCGTCCGCCGAGGCCGACAAGCGGATCGTCGACAGCGATTTTTCAGTGACCCCGTCGGTCGCGGCGACATGGAACTGCCCATCGGTGGACGTCACATCGATCATTCCGTTGGTGTCCACGGTCACCGGCCTGCCAGACGCGCCGATATCCTTGCCGGCGGACAGCGTCACCACCCTGCCCGATCCGGCCTTGATGTCCATCGGGTTGGCGAACGCCGGGTTGCCGATGGAGCCGTTTGAAGTATCGTTCGCGTTGATGCTGACGTCGCCGCTCGCGATCACGTCGGGAGCAGCGCCAGGCGTTGCGGTCCGGATCGACCCACCGCCGGAACTCAGGTTGACGCTTCCATAACCGTAATTGGTGACGTAAAACGGGTCGGCGTCTGCCGAGACCGATCCGAAAACCATATCTCCACCCGAATACAGGGAAACGTTACCGTAGGTTGTCGCCGATCCGGCGGTGACCTGGCCTACGGTCAGTGTGGTACCGGCATTCACGCTGACTTCGTAGTACGTGGTAGTCAGGTTCGCCAAATTCGCCGCCCCGTTCCCGGCTGTGACACTGATGCTGTACAGCGCGGCCAGGTCACCTGTGGCTGTCACCGAGCCATCGGTGGTATAGAGGTACACCCCCCCACCCCCTAGCGGGTTTGTACGGTCGACGGCACCAATCAGGCTGACGTTGCCGGTGCCATAGTTGTAGACCTGAAAATTGCCGAGCGCCGCCACCGGCTCGGTGTTAGTGACCGAGATGTTGTTGGTGGTGCGGACATCGGTGTAGCCCGGAAATCCAGGTGTACTGATCCTGTAGGTGTCGCCCGCAGAAATGTACACGTTGTTGGAAGACGCCAGGTTGCGTACGGTGAGGTCGCCGATACCGTTGTTCGTCGCGGTGAAAGACCCGCTGGTCGTGGCCGAGGCAATGTCGATCGTGTTGGTGGTGCTCTGGGTGAAAGTCACGAATGGAAAAAACGGCATCTGCCCCGTCACATAGGTCCGGCCGGCCTCCACAGTGACGTCGCGGGCGGTCATGCTGCCGGTGACTGTGATGTCGCCGTTGTCCCTGGTTCGCAGATCCACGTCACCGGTTGTTCCTGCGTTCAGCGTCACGGCGGTGATCGGGCTCGATGCAGTGCAAGCGACTCCCGAATTGCTGCACTGCCCTGTGGTCACATCGATGCCCGAGTTGCCGGTGGTCGTGATTGACCCAATGGAAACAGCGCCCCGGGCTGTTGCGTTGAGGTATGCGCTGGTCACAGTGCCCAACGTCAGCGAACTCTGGCTATCGAGATAGATATCGCCTCCCGGTAGGTCCAGCGTCGTGGCGTTGAGGCCACCGTCGGTCACGGTCAGCTCGAATCCGAGCCCGCCGGTCGACCGCGCCAATGGCACGTTGAGCACGCCCGTGCCGGCATTCATCGAAAGCGACGTGAGGTTGGCCGCACCACCGATGGTGGTGCCGCCCAGTGCCGCGACAGTACCTTCGAGCGACAAATTGCGGACGGTCGGGCTGCCAGAAAACGCAATATGCGCCGGCGCGGCCAGGTCATACAGATTGAGCCGGATCGCGTCCAGCGCGGACGGCGAGGCAATCAGGATCGGCGCGGCAACCGTGCCGGTGGACGTGCTGCTGCCGCCGTTCTGCAAAGTGACGAATGACGATGTCAACAAACCGCCACTGGCCTGTTCCATGCCGGTGGACGACTGCAAATAAATCGAGCTGCCGGCGATGGTGCCCACGCGCAATGGGTTGGTGCCGCTGCCGTAGATCTGCACACCGGACCCGCTCGAGCTCGCGTTCACGCGCTGGCTGACGTCCACGTACGAAAAAATGCCGCTCGGCGCAGTCAGGTTGACCACCGCCGCAGTGACGTTGGTGTTGGAGATGCTGCCGGTGGTCGCCGCCAGATTGGCCGTGCCGGTGGTGGTGTACGACCCGTTGAAGACTCCGGTTTGCCCGGTGACCTGGATCGTCCCGCTGCCGGCGTTGACGTCGGAGCTGTTGACGTAGGCGGTCTGTGAAGCCAGCGTCACATTGCCGCCGCCCGAATTGATGGCGCCGCTGTATTGCATTACGCCGTTGGTCAGCAGGTCGACCG
>JANMYG010000769.1:0-4303 GCA_031381865.1 Betaproteobacteria bacterium
GCTGCAAAGGCGTGTGGGGGCCGCTGGCGGCGCGCCTTCTGGGGCGCCGAGGAGGCGAGCCCCGGACACAAACAGTCCAGTGGACTGTTTGTGCCTGGCGAGCGGCTGGGCCACTGGCCCTGCGCGGCCTGCAAGGCCAGGTCTTGCGCCCTCGCGCGCAGCGCGACTCGTCAACATTCTCGTCGCGGTTGTTTGAGCGTAGAGAGCGCAGCGAACGCAGCGAGTTCCGCGACGGGGCGCAAGACCGAGCACCGCAGCGCAGTCGGCGCGTTCAGCGCACGACCGCTCCAGTGAAGCGACGACAGCGGCCCCCACACGCCTTTGCAGCCTCCCCGGCAAACTCACGGTGTGTCGCCTGCAGCGAGGCGCGCCACCGAAGGAGAAGCGACAGCCTGCGAATGTCCGCAACGGGCCAAAGGCAGACAACCACGCAGCGTGCCTGCGCCTTGGGCCGCTGACATGAGCGCGTCTCTCGAAGGCAAGCTGGTGGTGGCGATTTCGTCGCGGGCGCTGTTCGACTTCGAGGAAGAAAACGCGGTGTTCGAACAGGGCCAGGGACAGCACCGCGACCGGGCCTACATGGCGCTACAACTGCAGCGGCTGAACCTGCCAGCCAAACCGGGGGTGGCGTTTTCACTGGTGCGCAAACTGCTGGCTTTCAATCAGGCCGCGCAGGCCGACCCAATGGCCACGGCGACCACAACGGGTGCGGCGGCCACGGCTGGCACTACTGGCACGGCAGCGAC
The DNA here is from genome assembly GCA_031381865.1 of Betaproteobacteria bacterium. GTDB lineage: Bacteria > Pseudomonadota > Gammaproteobacteria > Burkholderiales > Burkholderiaceae_C > CAISIP01. Next base: position 747 of record JANMYG010000769.1, read on the forward strand.
GGCGGCCACAACAGCCGCAGCAGTCGCAGCAGCCACGACCACCATGGCCGTCAGGGCGGGCGACAGCGCAACGCAAAAATCGGCGACCCAGCCGGTCGAGGTGGTGATCCTCTCGCGCAACGACCCGGTGTCCGGCATGCGGGTGTTCCGCTCGGCCAGCCATTACGGGCTGGCGATTCTGCGCGGCAGCTTCACGCGCGGGCAGCCGCCGTGGCGCTACCTCAAACCGCTGCATGCGAACCTGTTCCTGTCGGCACACCTGAGCGACGTGCGCGCCGCGCTGGCGGCCGGTGTTCCGGCGGCCCAGGTCTACCCGCAGTCGGCGCATGCCAGCGAGGCCCATCCGCACGAGGTGCGGATCGCGTTCGACGGCGACGCGGTGTTGTTCAGCGACGAGGCCGAACGCGTCTACCAGGCGCAGGGCCTGTCGGCGTTCCACCAGCACGAAACCGAAAAGGCCTCGCAGCCGCTGCTGGCCGGCCCGTTCAAGCCGCTGCTGGCGGCGCTGCAACGCCTGCAGCAGGAGGGCACGCCGCAGATGCGCATCCGGACCGCCCTGGTCACGGCGCGCAGCGCACCGGCGCACGAACGCGCGATCCGCACACTGATGGACTGGAACATCGAGGTCGACGAGGCGATGTTCCTGGGCGGCCTGGCCAAGGGCGAATTCCTGCGCGAATTCGAGCCCGATTTCTTCTTCGACGACCAGACCGGCCACATCGAGTCAGCCGCCCGACACGTGCCCTCGGGCCACGTCGCCAGCGGAATAGCCAACCCCTGAGGCGTGTCCGCGCCAGCCTGGCATTCCCGAACCACCTTCCACGGTTACCACACCATGTCCATTTCAACCAAGCTCGCCAGCTTCAAGGCCTTCGCCTTGCGGGTCGTCCACCTCTCGGCACCGTACTTCCAGTCGGAACAGAAGTGGAAGGCGCGCGGCCTGTTTGCCGCCATCGTGGCGCTGAACCTCGGTTCGGTCTACATGGCGGTGTTGTTCAACGACTGGTACGGCCTGTTCTACGACGGGCTGCAGAACAAGGACCAGGCGGTGTTCTGGACCCAGATCGGCCGCTTCGCCTACCTGGCGTTCTTCGCCATCGTCATCGCCGTCTACAAGTTCTACCTGACCCAGTTGCTGGAGCTGAACTGGCGCCAATGGATGACCGGGCACTACCTGCAGCGCTGGCTGGGCGGCAACGCCTTCTACCGCCTGGAACTGGCGCGCTTCACCAACCCGGGCAATGCCACACCGGACAACCCGGACCAGCGCATCTCGGAGGACGTGAACGCCTTCACGGCCCAGACCGTAGGCCTGACCATGGGGCTGCTCAACGCAACCGTCACGCTGGTGAGTTTTGTGGGCATCCTGTGGGGCCTGTCGGGCGCTTTCGGATTCGATTTCAATGGCAGCAGGTACACCATCCCCGGCTTCATGGTCTGGATGGCGGTCCTGTATTGCCTGGCGGGCAGCGTGCTCACGCATTACATCGGCCGCTCCCAGATCGCGCTGAACTTCGAGCAGCAACGCCGCGAAGCCGATTTCCGGCACCACATGGTGCGGGTGCGCGAATACAGCGAGGCGATCGCGCTCGACCGCGGGCAGGCGGTGGAGCAGTCGCATCTCGACACGCGTTTCCTGTCGGTGCTGGCGAACTACCTTGCGCTGATCAAGGCGCAGAAGAACCTGATCTGGTTCACCACCTTTTTTGGGCAGGCCGCGGTGATCTTCCCGATGATCGTGGCGGCGCCGCGGTATTTCAGCGGCGCCATCCAGCTCGGCGACCTGATGAAGATCAACTCGGCGTTCGGCCGCGTACAGGACTCCCTGAGCTGGTTCGTCGACAGCTACAGCAGCCTGGCGGCGTGGCGCGCCACCACCGACCGCCTGACCAGCTTCGACGACGCGATCGCGGCGGCGGCGCTGGACAACGCCGCACTCGTGACGACCGATTCCGCGGCGGTCGATACGCGCAACCTCGACATCGCGCTGCCGGGCGGCGCGGTCCTGCTGCGCGGCCTGAACCTGCACGCCCAGGCCGGCGACCGGATCCTGCTCAAGGGGCCTTCGGGCAGCGGCAAGTCGACCTTGTTTCGCACGCTGGCCGGCATCTGGCCTTTCGCCAGCGGCGCGCAGGCGCGGCCGGCCGACACGATGTTCATTCCCCAGCGCCCGTATTTTCCCAACGGCACGCTGCGCGAGGCGCTGGCATACCCCGAGCCAGCCGACCGTTATGCCGATGCGACGATGCAACAGGCACTGCGGGACGCGCTGTTGCCCGACCTCGTGGCCGAACTCGACCGTACCGGTGCCTGGGGCCAGAAGTTGTCCGGTGGTGAGCAGCAGCGCCTGGCGATTGCACGCGTGCTGCTCAAGCAGCCGGCCTGGGTGTTCGCCGACGAGGCCACCAGTGCGCTGGACGCCGAAGCGGAAAACACGTTGTACCAGCGGATGCAGGACATGGTGGCCGCGAAGCACGGCGGCATGGTGTCGATTGCGCACCGCCCCTCGGTGGCGGCATTCCACTCGCGTAGCTGGGAGTTGCAGGCACTGACCGCGGGCGCGCCAGCGCGCTTCGAGCTCAAGGCGACGGCGCTCGCCTGATATGCCTTTGCGTTCACGGACATAAACCGTTCGCCCTGAGCTTGGCCGGCACAGAGCCGGTCGGAGGGTCGGAGGGCTGAGTGGCGTCGACCCATCGACCAGTTCAGGACCGGCCAAGCGCAGCCCGAACGGATCGCGCCGATCGAACACCAATTGGGATCAGGCCGCCGGACCGCGCTCCTGCACGAAGCGCTCGAAACCGCGCGCGCGCAGGTGGCAGGCCGGGCAGTCGCCGCAACCATAGCCCCAGGCGTGGCGATGTTCGCGGTCGCCCAGATAACAGGTATGCGTGTGTTCGATCACCAGGTCCAGCAGAGCCTTGCCGCCGAGCGACTCCGCCATGGCCCAGGTCTGGGCCTTGTCGATCCACATCAGCGGCGTTTCGACCACCAGGCGCCGGTCCATGCCCAGCGACAGCGCCAGTTGCATCGCTTTCATGGTGTCGTCGCGGCAGTCGGGGTAACCGGAGAAGTCGGTTTCGCACACGCCCGTGACCAGCACCTGCAGCTCGCGGCGGTAGGCCAGCGCCCCGGCGAGGGTCAGGAACATCAGGTTCCTGCCGGGCACAAAACTGTTGGGCAAGCCATTGGCCTGCATCTTGAAGGCCATTTCCCGCGTAAGCGCGCCGTCACTGATCTGCCCAAGCACCGACAGATCCAGCAAATGGTCGTCACCCAGCCGGGTCGCCCAGGCCGGAAACCGGTTGCGGATAGCCGCCAGCACGTTCAGGCGCGCGTCCAGTTCGATCCGATGGCGCTGGCCGTAATCGAAGGCGATGGTTTCGACGCGCCGGTACCGGGTGAGCGCGTGGGCCAGACAGGTGGTGGAATCCTGCCCGCCAGAAAAAAGAACCAGTGCGCTGTGGTGCATAGCCGCATCGTAGGGGATGCCGCCGCGGGATCAGAGCTTTTCGTTCTTCCTGACTTTGCCAGGCGTGTAGGTCAGGTCTTCCTTG
>JANMYG010000770.1:0-3976 GCA_031381865.1 Betaproteobacteria bacterium
GCTCGGCGCGCTGGGCTTCGTGTTCCTGCGCGGGATGGAAAACGACATCTATTTCCAGATCGGGCTGGTGGTGCTGATCGGGCTGGCGGCCAAGAACGCGATCCTGATCGCCGAGTTCGCGATGCAGGGCATGGAAGCCGGGCTGAGCGCGCGCGACGCCGCGGCCGAGGCCGCGCGGCTGCGCTTTCGGCCGATCGTGATGACCTCGCTGGCCTTCGTGCTCGGCGTGGTGCCGCTGGTGCTGGCCACCGGGGCCGGGGCGGCGGCGCGCCAGAGCATGGGCAGCGGCGTGTTCGGCGGCATGATCGTCGCCACCTTCGTGGCGCCGATCTTCATTCCGATGTTCTTCACGCTGCTGGCGCGCAAGCCGCGACCCAGCCACCTGCATCCGCCCGCCGCGCCGCCGGGGGAGCCGGCACCCGCTGTGCCGGAGGTCCGGCCATGAACCGGCTGGCCTGCGCCATGGCCGCATTGGCAGTTGTGGCCGGCTGCGCCAACACGCCGGACACCGCGCGCCCGCTGGTGGCGCTGCCGGCGCAGTACAGCGGCGTCGGGGCGGCCGGGGACGCGCGGGCCATCGAAGCCGACTGGTGGACGCTGTACCCGGACAGCAACCTGCACCGGCTGGTCGACGCCGCATTGAAGGACAACGCCGACCTCGCCCTTGCCGTGGCGCGCATCGACGAGACCGCGGCCGTGCTCGGCCTGGCGCGTGCGGCGCAGTGGCCCGAGATCGACCTGGGCGCCACTGCCACGCGCTCGCGCACCAGCACCCTCAACGGCCAGCAGACATCGGCCAGCGGCCCGCGCACGACGACTTACCGCGTGGCGGCGTCGACCGCGTTCGAGATCGACCTGTGGGGCCGGCTGCGCAATGCGAGCCTGGCGGCGCAGGCGCAACTGCTGGGGGCGCAGTACGCGCGCGACGCGGTCCAGCTGGCGCTTGCCGGCAGCACCGCGCAGGCCTATTTCGCCGTGCGCGCGCTCGACGCGCAACTGCTCATCAACGAGGCCGCGCTGCGCTCGCGCCGTGACAGCCTGGAGCTGGTGCAGCGCCGTGCCAACGGTGGCGTGGCCTCGCCGCTGGAACTGGCGCAGGCGCGTTCCGCACTTGCCGCCGTGGCGGTGTTGCGGCCCGAACTGCAACGTCAGCGCGCGCTGCTGCAGAACCAGCTGGGCGCACTCACCGGACAACCCGGCCTGGTGCTGGCGCCGGACGCCGGGCCCGGCGCCTTGCCGCTGCCGGTCACCGCCCCGCCCGGCCTGCCGTCGGAACTGCTCGAACGCCGGCCGGACGTGCAGCAGGCGCTGCAGCAGTTGCGCTCCGCCCAGGCGCAGGTCGAAGTGGCGCGCGCCGCGCTGTGGCCGACGCTGTCGCTGACCGGCAGCCTGGGCGGCCAGAGCGCCGACCTGGCGGACGTGCTCAAGAGCGGCGCGCGTATCTGGTCGATCGGCCCGGCCCTGTTGCTGCCGCTGCTCGATGGTGGGCGCAATGTGGCCCGCACCGAGCAGGCGCGGGCCCAGGCGCAGGCGGCCGCGATTGGTTACCAGAAGGCCGCGCAGACGGCGTTTCGCGAGACCGCCGACGCGCTGGCCAGTGCCGAGACGGGGGCCCGGCTGGAGGCCGAAGTCGAGGCCCAGCGTGTGGCCGCCGCCGAGACGCTGCGCATCGCGACGCGCCGCTTCGAGGCCGGTTACTCCGGTTACCTGGAAGTGCTCGATGCGCAGCGCGGGGCGCAGGATGCCGACCTCGCCTACGTGCGTGCGCGCCAGGCGCGGCTGGACGCGAGTGTGGCGGTGTTCAAGGCGCTTGGCGGCGGCTGGAAGCCCGCGCCCGACCCGGCCCGGTGAGATTCACCGGCGGGCCGCGCGCCGGCGCACGGCCGCCGGAACGGCGTCGTGCATGTCCAACCGATCAACCGGCGCGCGACTGGCACGGCATGGCGCGCAAAAAACGCCGCGCCATGGCGACCGACAGCAGCGCCAGCAGCGCGCCGGTGCCGTACAGGGCCAGTGCCGCGCGGCTGACGATATCGGCCGTCAGGGCCTGGTCCAGGCCGATGGCGTTGCCTGCCAGCCCCGCCAGCGCCGCGCTGGTGGCGCCACCCAGCCCTTGCAGTGTCGGGATCGCTCCCGCGGTCTCGTCTTCCTGGCCGCTTTGCGCGCTGGCCATGATGCGCTGGTTGATGAACATGTTGCAGATCGCAAACCCGACCCCGACCACCACCAGCGCCAGGGCGACCAGCGGCAACGGTTGCGACGCGATCGTCAGCGCCAGAGCGGCCAGCCCGACGGCCAACAGCACCGGACCCAGCACGATGGTGGTGCCCTGCCAGCGCGGGGGCAGCGGCGCGATCAGCATCGCGACCACCGACCACGCCAGCGCATGGATGGCGCCGAAGTAGCCGGCCATGGTCGGGCTCAGGCCGCGGTGCATCTGCAGCAGGTAGGGGCCAAAGACATACACCGGGGCCTGGGCCAGCGGCATCAGCAGCAGGATCCACAGGCCGAGCGAGACCGGATGGCGCAGCGCCGGGAAGACGGTCGGGAACAGGTGCGGCGCGCGGCGCTTGTCGACCCGCAAGACCGAAACGATCACGGCCAGACCCGCCGCGACTGATGCCGTGCCGATCCAGGGGCCGCCGAACCGGTCCGCGGCGGCAATCGCCATCACACCGAGCGCCAGCATGCCCAGGCGCAGCAGCGGTGCGCGCTGGCGCAGGGTGGTCGCGGCGGGCCGGTCGCGCAGGATCTTCGCGCCCATCACCATCATCGGAATCGGCAGCACCGCACAACCGACGAATGCCGCGCGCCAGGACCAGACCTCGGTCAGCCAGCCGCCCAGCAGCGGCCCAAGAAAGATCGCGATGCCCCAGGTGGCGGCCTGCGTGCCGAACACGCGTGGCACCACCGAGGTGTCGAACAACTCGCGCACCAGGGCGTAACTCAGTGCCACCAGCAGGCCTTCGCCCAGACCCTGCAGGGCCCGCCCCGCGAGGACCAGCGCCATGCCGGGCGCGAGCGCGGCCAGCAGCCCGCCGGCGATGATCACGCAACCGGCGCCAAGCATCGCGCTGCGTGCGCCGAGCCGGGCCTTGGCCGGGGCCATCGCCACCGCACCGAGGATGGTGGTGACCAGATAGACGCTGGTGGCCCAGCTGATGAAGGCCGCTGCGCCCAGGTCCCGCACCACGCTGGGCATGACGGTGCTGGCCATGTACCAGATCGCCGCGTGCATGCCGACCCCCAGGTTCACCAGCAGCAGCGGCGCCAGGTTGCCGCGGCGCAGCAGCGTCGATGTAGCCGGCGTTGTTGTCGTCATCGGCCCGATTGTCGGAGCAGCCGTTGCTGGGCGATAACCTCGTCCCGCCCATTGCAATCATTCACCGTCCTGGCGCAGCTTGCCACCCCGGAGGTTGTTGTCACCCCGGAGGTTGTTGCCATCCGGGAGGCAGTTGTCACCCCAGAGGTTGTTGCCCTCCAGGAGGTCGTTGCCCACCAGGAGGTCTTTGCCATCCAGGAGATCGTTGCCCTCCCAGGGGTTGTTGTCACCCAGATGGTTGTCATCCCGGCGCAGGCCGGGATCCACGGTCGCGCGGGTTGACGGCTGCATACGGGCGCTGCTATGCGTTGCGGCTTGGTCGCAGCAAAGTCGCGTACGCCCAGGCCGCAGCGCTTCACTGCGGCGGTCGGTGCTGCGCCCGACTGCCCTGCGATGCCCGGTCATGCGGCCGCGTCGCCGAAGTCGATGCGATCGCTGCGATCGCAGCGCTCTCTGCGCTCGCACAGCCGCGACGAGTCAGTGGACGAGTCGCGCTGCGCGCGAGGCCGCAAGCCCTGGCCTTGCTGGCCGCGCCGGGCCAGTGGCGCAGCCGCTCGCCAGGCACCAACAGTCCACTGGACTGTTGGTGTCCGGGGCTCGCCTTCAAGGCGTACCAGGGGCGCGCTGCGGCCTGGGCGCACGCGCCTTTGCAGG
>JANMYG010000773.1:0-4524 GCA_031381865.1 Betaproteobacteria bacterium
GCCGGCGCCACCCGTATCACCGGCATCGTGCTGGCGCGTGCCGACCTCCAGCCGGACGACGCACCAATCTGAGCGCGCAACATCGCAACCCATGTTCCATATCGTCCTGGTCCAGCCCGAGATCCCGCCCAACACCGGCAACGTGATCCGCCTTGCGGCCAACACCGGCTGCACCCTGCACCTGGTCGAACCGCTGGGATTTTCAATGGACGACAAACACATGCGTCGCGCCGGTCTGGACTACCACGAATATGCGCCGGTGCGCCGCCACGCCAGCTGGGCCGCCATGGTCCAGCACGAACGGCCCCTGCCCCAGCGCATGTTTGCGCTCAGCACCCGCGCCACACGCAACGCCTACGAGGTCGCATTCCTGCCCGGCGACTGGCTGGTATTCGGCTCGGAGACCAGCGGGTTGCCAGCGGTCGTGCGCGCGGATTTTCCGGTCGACCGGTGTATTCGACTGCCGATGCGCCCAGGCCAGCGAAGCCTGAACCTGTCCAACGCGGTCGCTGTCACGGTATTCGAAGCCTGGCGCCAGAACGCCTTTGGCGCAGCGTGACGCCACACGCGGCAGCACCGGGGGTGGACCACTGGAGCCGGCCCGGCGCTACGGAAACTACGGATAGCGCCGCGCGATCGATTCGGCCACGCAGACCGGTTTGCCGGCGCCTTCCTTTTCAACCGCCACCTCCCAGGTCATCTGCATGCCGTTGTTGTCTATCGGCTCGCATTTCAACAGCTTCAGGCGCGCGCGCAGGCGGCTGCCAACCGTGACCGGCGCCATGAAACGCACCTTGTTGAGTCCGTAGTTCACGCCCATGCCGGTCTGCCTGACTTCGAGCGCCGTGTGAAAAAAGTGCGGCAGCAACGAAAGGGTCAGGAAGCCATGCGCGATCGGTGCGCCGAACGGTCCGGCCCGGGCACGCTCCACGTCCACGTGGATCCACTGGTGGTCGCCGGTGGCCTGCGCGAATTGGTTGATCTGTTCCTGCGTGATGGTTGTCCAGTCGCTGACCGCGACCTCCTGGCCCACCTGCAATGCGAGTTCAGACAGCGTTTCAAAGGTTTTCATTCTGTGCGGGACGTTTGTTCAGGTTGATCGGATGCCGTTATTTGTCGAGCCAGCGGCAAAGGCCCTGCCACTGTTCCAGATCCTTCTCGACCCGTCCGGGCGCCACATCGAACAGGGTCAGCCCGCGCGCGGCAAGGTGCACGTAATTCTGCGTGTCGCGCAGGTACGTCAACACGGGCACCCCGAGCGTATCGACGAACTCATGCAGCTTCTCGGCCGCGATCGTGCGCGCATCGACGCGCATGCCGACCAGGGCGACCTCGGTCCGGTCGGCGTGTTTGTTCCTGGCCAGTTCGTCCAGAAAGGCCCGTGTGGCGAAGATGTCGAACACGCTGGGCTGCAGCGGCACCAGCACCTTGTCGGCCAGCTTCATCACGTCGTTGAAACGCCAGCCATGCATACCCGCCGGTGTGTCCAGCACCACATGCGTCGTGCCCTTGGGCGGCCGGGCGATCAGATCGGCACTGATGTCCCAGGTGCCGATGGTGCGCGCCGAAGCGGGACGCAGCCCGAGCCACAGGCGCGAGGACTGCTGGCGGTCGGCGTCCCCCAGCATCACGGCACGGCCCCTGGACGCGAAATAACCCGCAATGTTCGTGGCCAGGGTGGACTTGCCCACGCCGCCTTTTGGATTGGCAACAACAACCACCGGCATGGCGCTCTCCTCTTGTTCGGACTTTGCGCTATGTTAGCGACATGGAACAACAAGTCCAAACGCCTTCCCCGGCCGGGAATCCGGCCGACATCTACCTCGTGGCCGCCCATCCCGACTGGCGCGGGTCGCGCGTCAATCGCCGGCTGCGCGATGCGGCGCACGCGGTGTCACGCGTTGCGGTATGCGATCTTTACCAGCGTTACCCAGACTACTGCGTCGACGTTGCATCCGAGCAGGCCGCCCTGGCCGCGGTCAGCCTGCTGGTGCTGATGCACCCGATCCAGTGGTATTCGATGCCGGCGCTGCAAAAGCTCTGGGTCGATGAGGTATTGAGCTACGGCTGGGCCTACGGTGCGAGCGGCAATGCGCTGCGCGGCAAGGACCTGTGGCTGGTGGCCACCACCGGGGGACCCCAGTCGTCCTACCAGCCGCAGGGCTACAACCGTTACGACTTCAGCAGCTTCCTGCCGCCTTATGAACAAACCGCGGCACTGTGCGGCATGCGTTTTCTGCCGCCATTGGTGCTGCATGGCGCCCACGGCGTGCCAGAAGCCGAAGTCGCCAGCCATGTCGACATGTTGCGACAACGTCTGGCCAGCTACCCCGATTGGCCCGAGCTCGCGGACCTGGACGAATGTCCGGCGTGCGATGTGCCCCGGTCCGACCGGATAAAACCCTAGCCAAGCGGCATCGACATGGAACACGCACCTGCCTGGCTGGTCAACAGCTTCATCTACCTCAGCGCGGCCGTCATCGCGGTGCCGCTGAGCAAGGCGCTCGGCCTGGGTTCGATCATCGGTTACCTGGCGGCCGGCATCGCCATCGGCCCCTGGGGGCTCGCCCTGGTCACCAACGTCGACGACATCCTGCACTTTGCCGAGTTCGGCGTCGTGTTGATGCTGTTCCTGGTGGGCCTGGAACTCGAGCCCCGGCGGCTGTGGAGCTTGCGCCGACCGATCTTCGGCTGGGGCAGCGCGCAGGTGCTCGGTTGTGCGCTGGTGTTGACCGCCGTCGCGACGGTCTTTGGCGTCGGCTGGAAGACCGCGCTGGTGGCCGGCCTGGGTCTGGCGCTCTCGAGCACGGCCATTGCGCTGCAGGCGATGGGAGAACGCAACCTGATGCCGACGTCGAGCGGCCAGGCCGCGTTCTCGATCCTGCTGTTCCAGGACGTCGCCGCGATCCCGATCCTGGCGCTGCTGCCGCTGCTCGGGTCGGTCGCTGCCGCCGCAGCCACGGGGCCGGTCAACCATGCCATGGAGGCGGCCAAGATCATCGGCGTGATCACCGGCATCATCCTGGGCGGCCGGTTGCTGCTGCGGCCGCTGTTTCGCTGGATCGCGCGCTCCAGGACACCCGAGATCTTCACCGCGGCTTCGCTGCTGCTGGTGGTCGGCATTGCCGGCCTGATGCAGCTGGTGGGGTTGTCGATGGCGCTGGGGGCCTTCCTGGCGGGCGTGCTGCTGGCCGAGAGCGAGTACCGGCGCGAACTCGAGACCGATATCGAGCCCTTCAAGGGCCTGTTGCTGGGCCTGTTCTTCATCGCCGTCGGCATGAGCATCGACTTCGCCGTGCTGCTGGACGCTCCCGGCCGGATGGCGGCCATCGTGGCCGGGTTTCTGCTGCTCAAGGGCGCTGTCATCTACATGCTGGCGCGCGCGATGAAGTTACCGTTCCAGGACCGGCCGGTATTCACGCTGCTGCTGGCGCAGGGCGGCGAGTTCGCGTTCGTGGTGTTTCAGGCCGCGGCCGGCGCGCAGGTATTTGCAGCACACACCGCGTCGCTGCTGATCGGCGCGGTCGCGGTGTCGATGCTGGTGTCGCCGCTGCTGCTGGTGCTGATCGACAAGCTGCTGCTGCCGCGCTATGCGAACCAAGGCGTTGTGGCGATGGAGGAAATCTCCGAACAACAGGACGCACCGATCCTGGTTGCCGGCTTCGGGCGTTATGGACAGATCGTCGCGCGGCTGATGCTGGCCCAGGGCGTCGCCTGCACGGTGCTGGACCACGACGCCGAGATGGTCGAGGCCGCGCGCAGCTTCGGATACCGGGTCTTCTACGGCGATGCTTCCCGGCTCGACCTGCTGCGCACCGCCGGCGCGGGCAGCGCCAGGGTGCTGGTGCTGGCGGTGGACGACATGGAACAGTCGCTCGAGATCGTCGACCTGGTGCGCGCGCACTTCCCCAAGCTGGAGATCGTGGCGCGGGCGCGCGACGTGACCCACTGGAACAAGCTGCGCGACCGCGGTGTCATGCGGGTCGAACGCGAGTTGTTCGAGTCCAGCCTGCGCAGCGCGCGCAGCGTGCTCGAGTTGCTGGGCCACAGCGCACACGAGGCGCGCCAGACGGCGATGCGGTTTCGCGCTCACAACCTCGCGTTGTTCGAGAAACTCCATCCCCACTACCAGGACAGCGCCAAACTGATCGCGGTCGTCAAGCAGGGGCGCCAGCAACTGGAAGAGCAGATGGCCCAGGAACGGGTGCAGCGCGCCGAGCGCCGCCCGCGGGGCTGGGACCAGCACGATGAATGATCAGTATTGTGCTTGGGTGGACGTGCTGCATCGATGCCGGGCGATCCGGTCGTCAACGCAGTTCTCGGGCAGCAGCGCCTGGTTTCAATCTACGCCCGGCATCGATGCCGGGCGATCCGGACTTAGCCTGATCCTTGATGTTGGGGTTGTTACCGTTTCAATCCACGCCCGGCATCGATGCCGGGCGATCCGGCGCTCGAATTTACCGGGACGCCGTTGATGTAGTTTCAATCAACGCCCGGCATCGATGCCGGGCGATCCCGTATGCG
>JANMYG010000805.1:0-7429 GCA_031381865.1 Betaproteobacteria bacterium
TGGTCCTGAATGGCCGCAATGCAGGCAAGGTGGCGACTGCCATGCAGGCCCTGTCAGCCGAAGGCCTGTCGGTGAGTCATGCCGTCTTCGACGTCACCGATTCCACCACGGTGCGCCAGGCCGTCGAGCAGATCGAGGCCGAAGGCCCGATCGACATACTGGTGAACAACGCCGGCATGCAGATCCGCGGGCCGCTGCACGAGTATGTCGACTCCGACTGGCACACCCTGATGCGAACCAACCTGGACAGCGTGTATTACGTCGGCCAGGCCGTGGCCAGGAAGATGATCCCCCGCGGCCGCGGCAAGATCATCAACATCTGCTCCGTGCAAAGCGAACTGGGTCGCCCCGGCATCGCGCCCTACACCGCCAGCAAGGGAGCGGTCAAGATGCTCACCAAGGGCATGGCCATCGATTGGGGCCAGTTCGGCATCACCGTCAATGGCATTGGGCCAGGCTACTTCAAGACCGAGCTGAACCAGAAACTGGTGGACGACCCGGCCTTCAGCGCCTGGCTGATCGGCCGCACCCCCAGCCGTTGCTGGGGCGATGTGGAAGACTTGGGCGGCGCCGCGGTCTTTCTGGCCAGCGATGCATCGCGCTTCGTGAACGGCCATATCCTGTACGTCGATGGCGGCGTCACGGCCACGCTGTGAAGCCTCCCCGTTCAATTCCCGCTCATTTCTGAAAGCCCAAGCCGTGAAATCCGTCATCTGCCATTCCGCCAAAGACCTGCGAATCGAAAACACCGAACTGCCCGCCTTGGGAGACCAACAGCTGCTGGTCAACATCGCCTATGGCGGCATCTGCGGCTCCGACCTGCACTACTACCAGCATGGTGGTTTCGGGACCGTGCGCATCAAGCAACCCATTACCTTGGGGCATGAGGTGTCGGGTGTGGTGGCCGGCGTGGGCGCACGGGTCACGGGCGTGCGCAAGGGCCAGCGGATTGCGATTTCGCCGTCGCGCCCCTGCGGCCATTGCCGCTTCTGCCAGGCCGGGCAACACAACCAATGCCTGAACATGCGCTTCTATGGCAGCGCCATGCCTTTTCCGCACATCCAGGGAGCCTTCAGCGAGCAGTTGATCATCGACAGCCACCAGGCCCACCCGATTGCAGACCACTTGAGCCTGTCCGAGGCGGCGCTGGCCGAGCCCCTGTCGGTGGGCCTGCACGCGATTGGGCGCTCAGGAGGCGTGCTGGGCAAACAGGTGCTGGTGACCGGTTGCGGCCCCATCGGTTCGCTGCTGGTCGGCGCCCTGCGCCGTGCTGGCGCGTCCTGCATCGTCGCGGCCGACATCGCCGACCTTCCCTTGCAATGCGCCCGCGAAATGGGCGCCGACATCACCATCAACCTGCGCACCCAGGCCGACGCTCTGGCTGCCTACAAACTGGACAAGGGCCAGTTCGACACCGTCTTCGAGGCCTCGGGCAGCGAGGCCGCGCTGCGCGCGGGCCTGGACGTGATCGTTCCGCGTGGTGTGCTGGTCACCATCGGCATGGGCGGCGACGTCAGCCTGCCGATGACGCAATTGGTCGCCAAAGAGGTCGACATGCGTGGCACCTTCCGGTTTCACGCTGAATTTGCCACTGCCGTGCGATTTCTGAACGAAGGCCTTGTCAATGGCAAACCCGTCATCACCGCAGTGCTGCCCATCGAGCGCGCCATCGACGCCTTCGAATTGGCCGCCGACAAGAGCCAGTCGCTGAAGGTGCAGATTTCCTTTGCCGAAGCCGTGGCCTGAGCCTGCTTTTCCCCACCGCCGGCAATGCACTGCCCTGCACATCGCCTGCAAACATGATCGACCTCGGCGACCTGGCGGGCTATCATTTGCGCAATCCATTCCTTGGAGCTGACCATGCAACTGACAGGCCACTGCTACTGTGGCGACATCCAATACGAGTTCGAAGGTGAGCTCCAGGGCGCGCTCCAGTGCCACTGCCGGGAGTGCCAATACATCACCGGAGGCAACCCCAACGTGGTGGTGGTGCTGCCCGAAGACGGGTTCCGCTTTGTGAAAGGCGAACCGAAGCCGTTCAGGCGGGACGACATCGAAAGCCCGGTCACGAGGCTGTTCTGCGCGCGTTGCGGCACGGCCATCGGCACACGCTCACCGAAACGCCCGGGCTCGATCATCATCAAGGTCGGCACGCTGGACGACCCGTCTTTCTTCAAGCCAAAGGTCGCCATCTTCACCGTCGACAAACAACCGTTCCATCACATCCCGGACGGGGTCCCGGCCTTTGAGCGGCGACCGGGATGACAATGCTGGCAAGCGATCGAACACCATGACCGGGGAACTGCCCGAGCCGGTGCAACAAGACCGTGTGTGGAGCGACGGGCGCTGGACCGCGCGCATCATCAAGAACGAAGACGACGACGGCTGGGCTGTGGCCATGGTGCTGCGCGGTGAAACAGAGCCTGCGCTGGTTGGCCCGTGGACCATGGGGCGCGACAAGAAGAACCCCAAACCGCTCGACGGCTCCGCGTTCCATACGCTCGCCAAGACGGCGGCAGAGGTGCTGCGCCGGCACGAGCAGCAACTCCATGCCCAGCTCAACCGCAATGTCACCGTGGCGGCCGGTGGGCGGCGCATTCTGGTGGCACTGACCATCGTGCCCGACGAGGACGGTGCCAACGCCTTTCTGGTGGCCAGGGACGATTTCGGCGAAGAACTGGGGCGCGTCGGGGTATCGCCAGCGTTCAAGCTGAATGTCGACAACGCACTGGCTTGGGTCGAGTCCGGGTTCGCGCGGCCAGGTTGAGCCGACCATTGCGCATCGGACGGCCCGCTCAGCGCGGGCCGTCGAACGCCGAAGCGAAATGCGCGGGCACGACCATGCCTCGTGGCGCGCCTGCCCGCGCGATCAGCCGGTGCCGTCGCAGGTGATCAGCTAAAGTGTGCGCACATGACCCGCGACACCGAATCCCCGAGCCCGCTGCACACCGACCTGGACCTGTACCAGCCCGAGCAACTCGTCGACGCGCTTGTGGACGACCAGCTGCAGGCCATCGAGGCAGTGCGCGCGAGCCGATTGCAGCTCGCGGCCGCGGTGCGGGCCGCCGTGCCGCGCCTGGCCGCCGGCGGGCGACTGATCTACGTTGGCGCGGGCACCTCGGGTCGTCTGGGCCTGCAGGACGCGGTGGAGCTCTGGCCCACCTTCTCCTGGCCACCGGAACGCGCCATTGCCCTGTTGGCCGGCGGCATGCGCGCCGTGACATTGGCCGTCGAAGGCGCGGAGGACGACGAGCCACAGGGCGCCGCCGACCTGCAGGCCGTGGCGCCGGGCGCCAACGACGTAGTGCTCGGCGTGGCCGCCTCCGGGAGCACACCCTACGTGCTGGGTGCCCTGCGCTGCGGCCGCGCGGCTGGCGCTTTGACCATCGGCATGGCGAACAACCCCGACAGCGCGGTCGCGCACGCGGCCGAGATCGGCATCACGCTCGATACCGGGCCAGAGGTGATCTCCGGCAGCACGCGACTGAAGGCCGGCACCGCGCAGAAGATCGCACTCAATACCTTCTCCAGCGCCGTGATGGTGGGCCTGCACAAGGTCTACGGCAACCTGATGGTCGACTTGCGGGCCACCAACGTCAAGCTGCGCCAGCGCGCGGTAGCCCTGACCATGCGCGGCTCGGGCGCAACCGAGGAGGCCTCGCGCAGCATGCTGGAGGGTTGCGGCTACCGCGTCAAAGTAGCGATCGTGGCGTTGCGACGCGGCACCGACGCGACGGTGGCAGATGCGCTGCTGGCACAACACGACGGCAACGTGCGGCGGGCATTGGCGCACTGAAAGGCGCCGGCACCGATGGCAACCGCGGACCTGGACCGGATCCGCCAGGGCCTTGCGAAGGCCGGGTTGCCGGACTGACAACCCTCAGTCCGCACCCCCAAATAGGTCGTCGAAATTGCGCTGCGCGTCGGCATCGGCGCCAGCACCCTTTGCCGTGCCCTTGGGGTACTCCTCGGCGATGCGGTCCTCCCAGTACGTCGCCGGGTTCGGCGCACTGCACAGCTTGCGGTACACCTCCGCCGGCACCTGCTTGTAGGCCAGCACGGTCTTGTTGTCCCAGTGCAGATCGAGCTGGCGCGAATCGGGGTCGTAGTCGGCCTTGCGGATGCGGCCGCTGGTGAAGGTCTTGGTGGGCATTTCAGTTTGCTCCCCTGGAGAACGGGTGGCTGGCGATACTCGAAGTCTACGCAGTCGAACGCAGCCAGCCAAGGGATCGCATGAAAAGACATGGGTCTGAATATCCCGCAGTCGCTGTTGCTGCTGGCGGACGAGGTGATCCGGTGACCCGCATTTATCCCGTTTGTTGCTAAGCCGCGGCCGCCGCTGTCACAAACACCACCGACGCCGGCCGCCCGGTGCGAGGATCGATCGGCCAGTGCTCGCTCACCAGCTGCAGTCCGTACGCCGCAAACAGCGCGCGCCATCCCTCCAGCGTGCGGAAGTACCAGGGCGCGGCATTCACGAAGCGCTGGTTGAAGCCGTCCCACGATCCCTGGCGCCAGCCGTCCTCGTAGGGCTGGGTGCCGCAGGCCTCGACCGGGTGCAGGGTTTGCACGATGAAGTGCCCGCCGGGGTTAAGCAGCGTGGCCACGCCACGCAGCAACTGTTCGGTCGACTGCTTGCCGATCAGCGCGAAGTTGCAACTCACCGTGTCGGCACGCCACGCAATGGCGCCGCGCGCGATATCGCCGTAACTGGCAACTGCAAACTCGCCGCCGTGTCGGCTCGCCGATTCGATCAGCGCCGGCACCACGTCCAGCCCGCGCGCCGCGATGCCGCGCTCGAGCAGCCGGCGCACCAGCCAGCCTTCGCCACAACCGACATCGATCACGCTGGCGGGTTGGGTAGCAACGATGGCCGACTCGATCGCCACGTCGGTGGCCAGCACACGACTGGCGATCTCGCGGTTGCGGACCGCGTCCACCCACGGATCGGCGTTCTGGTGCCAGCAGTCGAGGATCTGCCGCTCATGGTCTGGGGTCGACGTTTCAGACCGCATACACAGCCCCCAGGACACACGGGCGGCTGGCGCCGGTGACGGACGGCAGGTTGCCCGGCAGGCCCAGCACAGTGCGGCGCGCAAAACTCGCGAAGGCGATGGCCTCGACCTGGTCGGGCGCGATGCCGCGCGCCGCAGTGCTCTGCACGGTCCACTGCGGCAACTCGGCTGCAAGGCGTTGCATGAAGAAATCGTTCATCGCGGCGCCGCCGCAGACGAACAGCTCGCCCCCGGCCACGCCCACGCCGGCCACGGCGTCGGCGACCGTGCGCACGGTGAACGCGAGCAGCGTGCGCATCACGTCGGCGTCCGCGGCTTGCCGGTCGCCGCTGCGGTCGAGGCAGGCCTGCAGCCACTGCATGTGGAACAGTTCGCGCCCGGTGCTCTTGGGGTGGCGCAGCTGCAGGTAGGGCTCCTGCAGCATCACGGCCAGCAACGAATCGAGAACCCGCCCGCTGCGCGCCCACTGTCCCATGGCGTCATACGGCCGGCCGGTCTTGCTCGCGCACCAGCCGTCCATCAGTACATTGGCCGGCCCGGTGTCGAAACCGTAGGTTTCCTGGCCGGGCACCATGGCCGTGATGTTGGCGATGCCGCCGCCGTTGAGCACCACGCGCGCACGCGTGGCGTGGCGGAACCAGTGGTCGTGGAAGGCCGGCGCCAATGGTGCGCCCTGCCCGCCCAGCGCCATGTCGCGGCGCCGGAAATCGGCCACCACCGGCACGCCGGTGCCCACGGCAATGGTGTTCGGGTCGCCGATCTGCAGCGTGAACCGGTCGGGCCCCTGCGGCTGGTGGTAGACCGTCTGGCCGTGCACACCCACGGCCATCACGCTGGAAGGCGCCACGCCGGCGGCGGCCAGTGCCGCTCGAATCGCCTCCACGTATTTTCGGGCGATGGCCAGGTCGATCACGCCGAGTTGCGGCAGGGTCAGCGGCTGGCCATGGCAGATGGCCATAATCTGCTCGCGCAGCGCCGCGGGGTACGGTGTGTGGACATGCGCCAGCACCTTCACGTTGGCGTCGGACAGGTTGCCGTGGTCACCCTCGAACGCCGCCAGCACCACGTCCACCCCGTCCAGGCTGGTGCCCGACATGGCTCCGCCAAATATTTCTACAGCCATGCTTGCCTTTCCCGCGAAGTCGATGTGAACCAGGTCAGTCGATGCCGCGCAGGCGCGGGTCCAGCCGGTCGCGCAGGCCGTCGCCCAGCAGGTTGAAGCCGAGCGAGGCCAGCAGTATCGCCAGGCCGGAAAACAGGCTCGCCCACGGCGCCATGAACATGTACTCGCGCCCCTCCGACAACATGCGCCCCAGCGACGGCGCCGGCGGCTGCGCGCCGATGCCCAGGAACGACTTTCTGGCCTCCAGCATGTTGGCGGTGGATAGGGACTGGCTTGTCTGCTCCAGGATCACGCTCAACAGGTTGGGCATGATGTGGCGCACGATGATGCGCAGGTCGCCGGCGCCGAAACTGCGCGCCGCAAACACGTAGTCGGCGCTGCGCAGCACCAGCGTGGGCGCGCGCATCAGCCGGGCAAATATCGGCGAATACACCACCGCGATCGCGACCACCGTGGACGCGGTGTTGGTGCCCAGGATGGCGATCACGCCGATGGCCAGCAGGATGATCGGAAAGGCGAACAACACGTCGGCCAAGCGCATCACCACGCGGTCGATCCAGCCGCCCTTGTAACCGGCCCAGATACCCAGGCTGCCGCCCACCAGCAGCGCCACGAACACGGCCGAGAACGCGATGCCCAGCGAAGAGCGGTAGCCGTGGATGATGCGCGACAACACGTCGCGCCCTAGCTTGTCGGTGCCCAGCAGGTACTCCGGGCCGGGTGGCGCCATGCGCGCCTCCACCGCCTGGGCCACCGGGTCGTAGGGCGCCAGCACCACCGCGAACACCGACACCAGCACCTGCAGCAGCACCAGGGTCAGGGCGAGCATGAGGATCGGGTTGCGCACGAAGTCGCGTCCGACGTTGTCGAGCCACCGCCGCATCGTCACGGCAACACCCCGGCGCGGCGCGCTGCGGTGCTGCTGGCCTCGAGAGCGGCCCGGCGGCTCACGCCGACGCTCCCGCGCGTTTGTCGATCACCCGGTACAGCAGGTCGATGATGGCGTTGATCACCACGAAACCACAGGTCACCACGAGGATCGAGGTCTGGATCAGCGGGTAGTTGCGGTCAGCGATGGCGCCGAGCATGAGCCGCCCCAGCCCCGGGATTGCAAACACCTGCTCCACCACGATCGCGCCGCTGAACAGGTAGCCGGCCATGATGCCCAGCGCCGTCACGTAGGGAATCAGCGAGTTGCGCAGCGCATGCTTGAAGATCACCGTCCACTCGCCCAGGCCCTTGGAGCGCGCGGTGCGGATGTAGTCCTGCCCCAGCGCGTCGATCATGGCCG
>JANMYG010000824.1:0-6944 GCA_031381865.1 Betaproteobacteria bacterium
CCTCTGGTCCACCGACGCCGGCTTCGACGCCGCGGTGGTCGGCTCGGGTGTCACCGGCATCTGCGGCTCGGGCATCATCGAAATCCTGGCCGAGCTGTACCTGGCCGGCGTGATCCGCCACGACGGCGTGATCAACGGCGAACTGGCGGCGCGCAACCCGCGCATCCAGAGCGACGGCCGCACCTTCTCGTACGAGATCTGCGCCGCGCACGATGGCGCGCGCGCGATCAAGGTGACGCAGAACGACGTGCGCGCGATCCAGCTCGGCAAGGCCGCGTTGTACGCCGGCGTGCGGCTGCTGATGGAGCGCATGGGCATTCAGAAGGTCGACAAGATCCGCCTGGCAGGCGCCTTCGGCAGCCACATCGACGTCAAGTACGCGATGGTGCTGGGCATGATCCCGGACTGCGCGCTCGACCATGTCAGCTCGGCCGGCAATGCGGCCGGCACCGGCGCCCGCATCGCTCTGCTCGACCAGCGCTCCCGGCGCGAGATCGAGCAACTGGTGCGGCGGGTCGAAAAAATCGAGACCGCGGTGGAACCCCGGTTCCAGGAGTTCTTCGTCGAGGCGATGGCGATACCGCACCTGACGGCGCCGTTCGAGCGCCTGCGCGAGGTCGTGACCCTGCCCGAGCGCACGGTCATCAACAACGAGTCTTCCGCGCGCGGACGGCGCGCATCGCGGCGCGACCAGAAGACCGAAGTGCCCACTTAAAATTCTCTTTTTTCCCGAAGGACCCGACATGTTTGCAAAAATGAAAATCGTGACCGCGGCCGCGTTGGCGGCCTTGTGTCTCCCGGCGGCCTGGGCCGAAGACGCGAGTTGCAAGGCGGTTCGATTTGCCGACGTGGGCTGGAGCGACATCGCCGCCACCACCGGGCTGGCCACCGTCGTGCTCGAAGGCCTGGGCTACAAGCCGGCCGTCACCATCGCCTCGATCCCGATCACCTTTGCCGGCATCAAGAACAAGCAGATCGACGTGTTCCTGGGCTACTGGAACCCGTCCATGACGCCGGTGATCGAGCCCTTCGTCAAGGCCGGGCAGATCAAGGTGCTGGAGCAGCCCAACCTGGTGGGCGCCAAATACACGCTGGCGGTGCCGCAGTACCTGTACGACAAGGGCCTCAAGACCTTTGCCGACATCGCCAAGTTCGAGAAGGACCTGGGCGGCAAGATCCACGGCATCGAGCCCGGCAACGATGGCAATGCGCTGATCGCCGGCATGATCAAGGACAACAAGTTCGGCCTCAAGAGCTTCAGACTAGTCGAGTCCTCCGAAGCCGGCATGCTGATCGAAGCCCAGCGCGCCGCGCGCAGCCAGAAGGCGATCGTGTTCCTGGGCTGGGAGCCGCACCCGATGAACGTGCAGATGAAGATGAAATACCTGGCCGGTGGCGACGACGTGTTCGGCCCCAACCTGGGCGAAGCCAAGGTCTACACCGCCATTCCCCCGTCCTACGAGGCGCGTTGCCCGAACGTGGCAACCTTCCTCAAGAACCTGCAGTTCACCACCGACATGGAAAACCAGGTGATGGGCCCGATCCTGGAGAAAGTGAAACCCAACGTCGCCGCGCGCAATTTCCTCAAGAAGAACCCGGCCGTGCTCGACCAGTGGCTCAAGGGCGTGAAGACCTTCGACGGCAAGGACGGCCTGCCCGAAGTGACCGCCGCCCTGAAACGCTGACGGCTGCGGCTGCTTCGATCGGCGCCCGGGTGGCGCGACGCCCGTCGGTTCACCGATGACTTTGGCACAAGGAAAGAGTCCGATGGACGCACTGGCGATAACGGGTTTTGTGGGCGGCAAGCCGCTGGTGGGAGGCGGCGACGGTTTCGACAACCTCAACCCGGCCAACGGCGAGGTGATCGGCCGCGTGTGTGACGCCACATCGGCCGACGTAGACGCTGCGGTGGCATCGGCGCAGCGCGGCTTCGAGCTCTGGTCGGCCATGACCGCCACCGAGCGCGGCCGCATATTGCAGCGCGCGGCGCAACTGCTGCGCGCGCGCAACGACGAACTGGCGGCGCTCGAAGTCCGCGATTGCGGCAAGCCGCTGCAGGAGGCGCTGGTGGTGGACGTGCACAGCGGCGCCGACTGCATCGAGTATTTCGCCGGCGCCGCCGCCACGCTGGCCGGCGCGCAGTACCCGCTCAAGAACGCCTTCGCCTACACGCGGCGCGAGCCGCTCGGTGTGTGTGTGGGCATCGGCGCCTGGAACTACCCGCTGCAGATCGCCTGCTGGAAGTCGGCACCGGCGCTCGCGGCGGGCAACGCGATGATCTTCAAGCCGTCCGAACTCACGCCGTGCAGCGCGCTCAAGCTGGCCGAGATCTACCTTGAGGCCGGCGTGCCGCCCGGCGTCTTCAACGTGCTGCAGGGCCGCGGCGCCACCGGCGCGCTGCTGGCGGCGCATCCGGGTGTGGCCAAGGTGTCGGTCACCGGCTCGGTGCCGACCGGCAAGAAGGTGATGCAGACCGCCGCCGGCACGCTCAAGCGCGTCACGATGGAGCTCGGCGGCAAGTCGCCGCTGCTGGTGTTCGACGACGCCGACCTGGAGCAGGCCGTCGCCGCCGCCATGATGGGCAACTTCTATACCCAGGGCGAGGTCTGCACCAACTGCACCCGCGTGTTCGTGCAGCGCGGTGTGGCGGACCGTTTCCTGGCGCGCCTCCAGGAGCGCACCGCGCTGCTGCGCGTCGGCGATCCGATGGACCCGGCGACCGAGGTCGGTGCCCTGATCTCCAGCGCCCATGCCGACAAGGTGATGGACTACATCGCCAGCGGTCTGGCCGAGGGCGCCACCTTGTGCGCCGGCGGGCAGCGTGTGGCAGTGGCCGGCCTGGCCGGTGGCAACTTCGTCGCGCCGACCATTTTTTCGGATTGCTCCGACCAGATGCGCATCGTGCGCGAGGAGATCTTCGGCCCGGTGCTGGCGCTGCTGGTGTTCGACGACGAGGCCGAGGCCATCACGCGCGCCAACGCCAGCCGCTTCGGCCTGGCGGCCGGCGTGTTCACGCGCGACGTAGCGCGCGCGCACCGGGTTGCCGCGCGCCTGAAGGCCGGCCTGTGCTGGATCAACAACTACAACGTGACGCCGATCGAGATGCCCTTCGGCGGCGCCGGTGAGTCGGGCATCGGCCACGAGAACAGCATGGCCGCGCTCGACCACTACACGCAGCTCAAGACCGTCTACGTGGAACTCGGCGAGGTGGCATGCAGCTACCGGTGAGCAGCGTGTGGCCGCACCCCGGCGTCGCGTGCGGCGCGGCCGGCCGGCGCCGGGCGGCGCGCGTGCGGCGGCTCGGGAGCTGAGCATGGCCAACGCGCAATACGACTACATCATCGTCGGCGCGGGTTCGGCTGGTTGTGTGCTGGCCCACCGCCTCACCGAAGACCCGACGCTGCGCGTGCTGCTGCTCGAGGCCGGCGGCTTCGACCACAACCTGTTCATCCACATGCCCTCGGGTTTCGCCTACCCGATGGCCAACCCGCGCTACAGCTGGATGTACCAGTCCGAGCCCGAGCCGTTCATGGACAACCGGCGCATCCACTGCCCGCGCGGCAAGGTGATCGGTGGTTCGTCGTCGATCAACGGCATGGTCTACATCCGCGGCCATGCGCTCGACTACGACGGCTGGGCCGGGCACCACGGCCTGCCTGAATGGACTTACGCGCATTGCCTGCCGTACTTCCGCCGCGCCGAAACCCGCGCCAAGGGTGGCGACGCCTACCGGGGCGACTCCGGGCCGCTGCATGTGAGCACCGGTGCCGGCAGCAACCCGCTCTACCAGGCCTTCATCGCGGCCGGCGAGCAGGCGGGTTATGCACGCACCGACGACATGAACGGTTTTCGCCAGGAGGGTTTTGGCCCGATGGACATGACGGTGCACCGGGGCCGGCGCTGGAGCACGGCGATGGCGTACCTGCGCCCGGCCCTGAAGCGCCCCAACCTGAGGCTGCAAACCGCCACGCTCACGACCCGCGTCCTGTTCGACGGCCCCGACGATGCGCCGCGCGCCACGGGCGTGGAGGCGGTGTGCGGCGGACAGCTGCAGCGCCTGCACGCCAGCCGCGAGGTGATCCTGTGCGGTGGCGCCATCAACTCGCCGCAACTGCTGCAGCTCTCGGGCATCGGCGACCCGGCGCTGCTGCAGCGGCTGGGCATTGCGGTACGGGCGCCGCTGCGCGGCGTGGGCGAGAACCTGCAGGACCACCTGGAAACCTATGTGCAATACGCCTGCAAGGAGCCGATCACGCTGTACTCGGCCACCAACCCGCTGGTGATGGCCAAGATCGGCGTCGAATGGCTGCTGCTGCGCAGCGGCCTGGGCGCCACCAACCATTTCGAGTCGGGCGGTTTCATCCGCAGCGAGGCCGGCGTGGTGCACCCCGACCTGCAGTACCACTTTCTGCCGATGGCGGTGCGTTACGACGGCAAGGCGGCGGCTGCCGGCCACGGCTTCCAGGCCCATGTGGGCCCGATGCGCCCGACCAGCCGCGGCATGTGCGCATCCGCAGCACCGACGCCACCCAGGCGCCGGAAATCCTGTTCAACTACATGGGCACCGGGCAGGACCGCAAGGAGATGCGCGCCGCCATCCGGCTCACGCGCGAGTTGTTCGCGCAAAAGGCGTTCGACCGTTTTCGTGGCGAAGAGCTGTCGCCCGGCCCGGCGGTGCAGAGCGATGCCCAGATCGACGCCCACATCCGCGCCAACGCCGAGACTTCCTACCACCCCTCGTGCACCTGCCGCATGGGCAGCGACGCGATGGCGGTGGTGGATGGCGCGGCGCGGGTGCACGGCGTGCAGCGCTTGCGCGTGGTCGACGCGTCGATCATGCCCGACGTGGTCAGCGGCAACCTCAACGCGCCGACCATCATGATGGCCGAGAAACTGGCCGACGTTGTACGCGGCCGGGCGCCGCTGGCACCGTCCGACGCGCCGTTCTTCGTGCACCCCGATTACCAGACGCGCCAGCGTTGAGCCGCCGCGCCCCGAACCATTTCAGCATGAACACCCCCACCCACTCCCCCGCGCCGCCGGCCCCGGCCGTGCTGCGGCATTGGCCGGCCGAGGCGGCGCACCGGCTCGACGCGCTGATCGCCGCCAACGCGCACCGCGGCGCGTTCGCGGTGTTCGACGCCGACAACACCAGTTACCACCACGACCTGGTCGGTTCGCTGCTGCCGTTCATGGAGGCGCGCGGCGTGCTGACACGCGACACCATGCACCCAGCGCTCAGGATCATCCCGTTTCGCGACAGCGCGGAACAGCGCGAGAGCCTGCACAGCTACTACTTCCGACTCGGCGAGATCGACGACCAGGTCGGTTATCCCTGGGCCTCGCAGATCTTCGCCGGCTTCACGCTGCGTGAACTCAAGGGTCACCTCGACGACATGCTGGCTTCGGGCCGGCCGATACCGGCGCAGTGTTACATCGGCGACCGGCTGGAGCAGATCGAGGTCGAGCCGCCGCGCCTGCAGCGCGGCCAGCAGGAGCTCTACAACCGGCTGATGCAGCACGGCATCGAGGTGTTCGTGGTCAGCGCCGCGGCCGAGGAACTGGTGCGCATGCTGTTGTCCGACCCGAAGTACGGCTACAACGTGAAGCCGCAAAACGTGATCGGCGTCTCGCTGCTGCTGCGCGACCGCCAGAGCGGCGCCATCACGACGGCGCGCAAGCGCATCACACAGGGCAAATACGTGCCGGCCGAACTGCTGGACCTCGAGTTGACGCACACCCTGTGGGCGCCGATGCCGTGGTACGAGGGCAAGCAGGCCGCCATCCACACCTACATCCACCCGTGGAAGAAACCGGTGCTGGTGGCCGGCGACACACCCGACAGCGACGGCCCGATGTTCTTTCGCGCCCCCGACGTCGACCAGGGTTCGCTGCGCGTGTTCGTGGCGCGCCAACCCGATTACCACGACCGCATCCGCGCTCTGCTGTCGCAACTTGCCGCTGCACACCTGGAGCTCGGCCACCCGTTCACCGCCGACCGCAACTGGATCATCGTCACGCCGGACGAAATTGCCTGAGCCGAACGAAGGGTAGAGTGGCTTCGATCCTTCGACAAGCTCAGGACTGGCCAAGCTCAGCCCGAACGGATCTTGCCGATCGAACACCACCTGGTAAAAGCCCGTCGAAGCCCTTCTGCCATCCAAGCGATCAAATAAACCGTTCGGGCTGAGCCTGTCGAAGCACCCCTGCCACAAAAGCTACAAAAACAAACCGTTCGCCCTCAGCCCAGCCTGCCCTGAGCCCAGCCTGCCCTGAGCCTGGCCTGCCCTGAGCCTGGCCTGCCCTGAGCCTGGCCTGCCCTGAGCCTGTCGAAGGGTCGAAGGGTCGAAGGGTCGAAGGGTCGAAGGTTCGAAGCCCCACCCCACAATCCACTACCCGTCTCCATGACCGCCACCACCCAATCCAGCCGCAACCGATTCACGCACCTGCTCGCCACCCGTCCCTGGCTGCTGGCCGATGGCGCCACCGGCAGCAACCTGTTCGACGCCGGCCTGATGTCGGGTGACGCGGCCGAGTTGTGGAACACGCAGCACCGCGAGCGCATCACCCATCTGCACCGCAGCTTTGTAGCAGCCGGCGCCGACATCATCCTGACCAACAGCTTCGGCGGCACGCGTTACCGGCTCAAGCTGCACCAGGCCGAAGGCCGCGTGGCCGAACTCAATACCGCGGCCGCGCGGCTGGCGCGCGCCGTCGCCGACGCCAGCCGCCGCGAGGTGGCGGTGGCCGGCAGCATGGGGCCCACTGGTGAGATCATGGAGCCGATCGGGCCGCTGGGCATTGCGCAGGCGACCGAGGCTTTTGCCGAGCAGGCGCAGGCGCTGGCCGAAGGTGGCGTCGACGTGTTGTGGATCGAGACCATGTCGTCGGTGGAAGAAGTGCAGGCGGCAGTGGCCGGCGCCGCCAGCACCGGCCTGCCGATC
>JANMYG010000836.1:0-15925 GCA_031381865.1 Betaproteobacteria bacterium
AGCCTGGTGCTGCCGGCCGGCGGGGCGGCGTTGTGCTGGTTGTTGTTGATGACCCTGTGGATGCCGCTGCTCGACTTCGTGCGCAGCTACAAGGTGGTGGTGCGCAACGTCAGCGCCGTGGTCGGCACCACACCTTGCATCGAAGTGCTGGACCTGACGCGCGAGCAGATCGCGGCGTTTCAATACCACGGCGGCTACCTGCTCAAGGCCGAGTCCCCGGCGATCCAGTGCCCGTGGCTGCTGGTCAATCCGAGCGCCCAGGCCAGCTTGCAAAACCGGCTCAGCCCCGGCCAGTGGCGGCTGCAGGCGATTGTCCGGCGGCCCTCCGACAAGGCCGACGACGTGTTGCTGTTCCGGCGCGCGGGACCTTAGGCCAGCGCCAGCACAGCGCGCACCCGCGCGGCCGGAAACAGGATGGAAAACCGGGACCCTTGGCCCGGCGTGCTGTCGATGCGCAGTTGAGCCCCGTGTCGCTGTACCACGTGTTTGACGATCGCCAGGCCCAGGCCGGTGCCGCCGGTTTCACGCGAGCGGCTGCGGTCGACCCGGTAGAAACGTTCGGTAAGGCGGGGCACGTGTTCCGGCGCAATACCCGGTCCGCTGTCGGTCACCGAAAACTCGCCGGTCCCGTCGTCGCCGATGCTCCAACGCACGCGCACCGTGCCCCCGGTGGGCGTATAACGAATGGCGTTGTTGACCAGATTGCCCATCGCGCTGAGCAACTCGGTCTGCGCACCGGCAAGTTCGCAGTCGTATTCGACCTCGACCCGCAGGTCGTGCCCCATCTGCGCCATCAGCATCGACAGGTCGCGCCCCTCCTGCTCGCACTGCTCCACCAGCATGCGAACGTCCACCCACTCGTCCAGGCGCGGCGGCGGGCTGCCCTCGAGCCGCGACAGGGTCAGCAGATCGTTGACCAGGGTCTGCATGCGGTGGGCCTGCTGCGACATCAGGTGCAGGTAACGCTGGCGATCGGCCGCGTCGAGCGGCAAGTTCTGCAGGGTCTCCACAAAACCGCTCAGCACCGTCAGGGGGGTGCGGATCTCGTGCGATACGTTGGCTACGAAATCGCGCCGCATGGCCTCGGCCTGCTCGAGCACCGTCACATCGCGCGACATCATGAGTTTGCGCCCCTCCCCATACCGGTGCAGGTGGATCGCCAGGCGCACCGGCCGGCTGCTGCTGCTGGTCGGCGCGGGGATGACCACCTCGTGCGAAAAATCGGCGCCGGCGTAGTACGCGGCGAACAGCGGATCACGCACCAGATTGCCGACCTGTTGCAGCACGTCGCGCCCGGGATCGAAGCCGAAATGCGCGGCAGCGGTCTGGTTGCACCATTCGATCCGGCCCATCGCATCGAGCAGCACCACGCCATTGGGCGAGGCCTGGATCGCCGCGAGAAACTCCTGCAGGCGGCCTTCACTGGCCAGCAACTGCTGTTCCTGGTTCTTGAGCAGACGCCTCGTTCGCTCGGCGACTTCGCCCCACAGACCTGCAATCGCGGCAGGGCGACCCGCGTCGCCATCACGCAACCAGGCCAACAGCCTCTGCCCGCGGCGCAGGTCCAGCAGAATCCATATCCCGCTTGCCAGTACCACGCCGGCGGCAACACCAACGAAAGGATTCGCCACCGGCAACAACCAGCGCCCGAGCACGCCCCCGATCAGCTGAAACAGGAAGAACCGCAGGAGGCGCCACGTCATGCGCAGATTGTGCCGACTCGCGTGATCAATGCGACTGCGGCTGTGCCGTCAACCGATAACCCGCGCCGCGCACCGTCTCGACCATCACGCCGGCCTGACCCAGGGCTTCACGCAGCCGCTTGACGTGCACATCCACGGTCCGCTCTTCGATGTACACATGGTCGCCCCAGACCTTGTCCAGCAACTGGCCGCGGCTGTGCACACGCTCCGCGTGTTTCATCAGGTAGTGCAGCAGCTTGTATTCGGTCGGGCCGAGCTTGAGCGGCTGGGACCCGTGCGTCACACGGTGCGTCGCGGCGTCGAGACGCAATTCACCGATGGCCACGCTGTCGGCCACCTGCTCCGGCGCGCGCCGCCGCAATACGGCCCGGATGCGGGCCAGCAACTCCTGCGTGGAAAAGGGCTTGCTGATGTAGTCATCGGCACCCGCGTCAAGCCCGCTGACCTTGTCGCGCTCGTCACCACGCGCGGTGATCATGAGGATCGGCACCGGCTTGGTACGCGCGTCGGCGCGCCACCTCTTGGCCAGCACCAGGCCACTTTCACCAGGCAACATCCAGTCCAGCAGGATCGCATCCGGCAGCATGTCGTTGATCTCGCGCTGGGCGGCCTCGCCGTCGGCAACCCAGATCGGCTGGAATCCGTTGTGGCGCAGGTTCACGGCGATCAACTCGGCGATCGCAGGCTCGTCTTCCACCACCAGAATGCGCGGCAATTTCCTCATGGCGTCCCTTGCAACCCGTGTTCGACCATCCGTCAGCGCACGACCGATTCGATCTGCTCCATCGGTGTATGGCGCACATCGGCCCCCTTGACCACATAGATGGTGAACTCGGCGATGTTCTTGGCATGGTCGCCGATGCGCTCGATCGCCTTGGCCACGAACAACAGGTCGAGGCTGGGCGAGATGGTGCGCGGATCCTCCATCATGTAGGTGATGAGCTTGCGCACGAAGCCGTCGAACTCCCGGTCGATCGCGTCGTCCTCCTTCAGGATCGACAAGGCGATCGTGGCGTCGAGCCGTGCGAAGGCGTCGAGCGACTTGCGCAGCAAGCCCGATGCCAGATCCGCGGCAACCCGCAACTCGGAGGCTGGCAGCGTGCGCGCCGAACCGCTTTCCACGATGGCCTTGACCATGCGCGCGATCTTCTCGGCTTCATCACCAGCGCGCTCGAGATTCGCGGTCGTCTTGGAGATCGCCACCAGCAGGCGCAGGTCGCGCGCCGTCGGCTGGCGCCGCGCGATGATGGACGACAGGTCGTGATCGATCTCCACCTCCATCGTATTGACGCGTGGCTCGTTGTCCATGACCTGGGTCGCGGCATCGGAGCTGAACTGGGCCAGCGCATACACCGCGGTGCGGATCTGCGATTCCACCAGCCCGCCCATCTCCATCACCCGGGTCGAGACCGCTGTCAGCTCGCTGTCGAACTGGCTTGAAAGATGTTTGTCGTTCATGGGGACTCCTGGTTGCCTAGCCGAACCTGCCGGTGATGTAGTCTTCGGTTTCCTGGCGCTTGGGTTTCATGAATATGTCGCCGGTGGCCCCGTATTCGACCATCTCGCCGAGGTACATGTACGACACGTAGTCGGATACCCGCGCCGCCTGCTGCATGTTGTGCGTGACGATCAGGATCGTGACCTTGTGCTTGAGTTCGCCGATCAGTTCCTCGATGCTGCCGGTGGCGATCGGGTCCAGCGCCGAGGTCGGCTCGTCGAACAGGATCATCTCCGGGTCAGTGGCGAGTGAACGCGCGATGCACAGGCGCTGCTGCTGGCCGCCGGAAAGGTTCGTGGCCGACTCGGTCATGCGGGTCTTGACCTCGTTCCAGATCGCGGCGGCCTTGAGGGCCGCCTCGACCTTGTCCTCGAGGTAACTGCGCGACTTCTCGCCCCGCACCCGCAAACCGTAGGCGACGTTCTCGAAGATCGATTTCGGAAAGGGATTGGGCTTCTGGAACACCATCGAGATGCGCATGCGCACCTCGATCGGATCGACCGAGTGGTCGAGTATGTCCACGTCGTCCGGGTACAACTCGATCTTGCCATCGTAGCGGTGGCCGGGATACAGGTCGTGCATCCGGTTGAAGCAGCGCAGGAATGTCGATTTGCCACAACCGCTGGGGCCGATCAGCGCTGTCACCCGGTTCTCGTAGATCGGCATCGTGACGCCCTTGAGCGCCTTGAAGCTGCCGTAGTAGAAGTCCAGATTCCTGGACGATGCCTTGAGCGCCGGCGGGCTGTCCGGAAGCGTGATGGTCGATGTCATGTGTGCGTTCTTTTGGGTGAAGGGCTTACCACTTGATGTTCTTGCGCAGGCGGTAACGCAACCAGATGGCCAGGCCGTTCATGCCCAGCGTGAGCACCACCAGCACCAGGCTGGCCGCGGCGGCGTTGGCCTGGAAAGCCGGGTCGGGCCGCGAGGTCCAGTTGAAGATCTGGATCGGCATCACGGTAAAGGGCGAAAACAGCCAGTCGAACAGTCCCGCGGGCGGGTCTCCGGCAAATGGCAGCGGCGGTAGAAAGGCAATGAAGGTCAGGGCCCCGATCGTGATGATGGGAGCGGTTTCGCCGATGGCGCGCGACAGCCCGATGATCACGCCCGTCAGGATGCCCGGCATGCCATACGGCAACAGGTGGTCGCTGACAACCTGGAACTTGGTGGCGCCACACGCGTAGGCGCCCTCGCGGATGACCTGGGGAATCGAACGCAGGGCCTCGCGTGTCGTGACGATGATGATGGGAAGAATCAGCAACGCCAGTGTCAGGCCCGCGGACAGGATGCTTTGGCCGAAACCGAACATGTAGACAAAGATCCCCAGCGCCAGCAGGCCATAGACGATGGACGGGACGCCCGCCAGGTTGCTGATGTTGATTTCGATCACGTCGGTGAACCAATTCTTGCGCGCGTACTCCTCCAGGTAGATCGCGCTTGCGATGCCCACGGGTATCGCGAACAGCGCCGTGACGAACATCACCAGCAACGAACCGACCCAGGACGACAAAATGCCGGCCTCTCCCGCGCGGCGCGACGGGAAGTGGGTGAAGAAATCGGCCGTGATACGCGGAAACCCCTGCACGAACATCTGCGCGAACAGGGCCACCAGCGTCAGGATGCCGACCGACATCGCCGCCAGTCCGACGAAACCGAAAACGATGTCCCAGCGCTTGTGCGACTTGATGATCGCGCGCAATGCCGCGGTCCGGTTGCTCGTGGGTGCCGAAGCCATCAATAGACCTCCCTGAATTTGCGCCGCAGCCAGTAGCCGAGCAGGTTGAACGCCAGCGTCATGAGCA
Organism: Betaproteobacteria bacterium; assembly: GCA_031381865.1. Lineage (GTDB taxonomy): Bacteria > Pseudomonadota > Gammaproteobacteria > Burkholderiales > Burkholderiaceae_C > CAISIP01. Next base: position 5,001 of record JANMYG010000836.1, read on the forward strand.
TCAGGGTGAGCCCGGCGGCAAAGATGGTCTGGTAGCCGATGCTCCCGTGCGGCAGGTCACCCAGGGCCACCTGCACGATGTAGGAGGTGATCGTCGAGGCCGGCTCGAGCGGATTCAGGCTCAGATTGGGCTGCATGCCGGCCGCGACCGCCAGGATCATCGTTTCGCCGACCGCCCTGGAGATACCGAGGATGTAGGCCGACGCAATGCCCGAGAAGGCCGCCGGCACCACGACCCGGGTGGCGGTCTGAAAGCGTGTGGCTCCCATCGCGTAGGAGCCTTCGCGCAGGCTCATGGGTACTGCCCGCATCGCGTCCTCGGACAACGACGACACATAGGGGATGATCATGATGCCCATCACGATCCCTGCCGACAGGATGTTGAAGGTCGGCAGGTCGGGGTAGACCCTCTGTATCAGGGGCGTGACCACGAGCAGCGCAAAGTAGCCGTAGATGATCGTTGGAACACCGGACAACAACTCGAGCGCGGGCTTGAGCGACTCGCGCGTCTTGTGCCCCGCAAACTCCGACAGGTAGATGGCGATGATCGTGCCCAGGGGGATGGCGATCGACAGGGCCACGAGGGAGCTCGAGAGCGTGCCGGACAACAGCACCGTGATGCCGAAGTGCGCATCGTCGAACAACGGGGTCCACTGGCCGTCGCTCAGGAAGGACCAGAGCGGCACATGGCTGAAGAACACCCACGACTCCCGGAGCAGGATGTAGACGATTCCCAGCGTGGTCAGAACCGACACACAGGCGGCCAGGAACAGCACCGACTCGATGATCTTGTCGACACGCTTGCGTTTTGCCTTGATGCCGGCCAGTTCGGCCAGCCGCGCGGCACCTGTCAATCGCTGGGTCGTCACAACGCGGTCCGCAGTGGTGGTGGTGGCGGTCATTGTAGATTTCGTTGTGGAGGGCATCGGTCGAATGACAAACTGCCCGTGTCACCCGTTCGGGTGCACAGGCAGATTCCCGGTGTCGTCAATGCGGGGTTGGCTCGAGTCAGAGCTTGGCCTCGCGCTTGACCAGCTCTTCGATCCGCAGTCCGACCTCGTTGCTGCCGCCGAACACAGTGCCCTTCTTCCCTTCGGCCATGTGTTTGAGGTTGGATTTGTAGATATCAGCCGGCAACTTCACGTATTTGACTTCCGTGGCGATCTTGGCCGCCTGCGCCATGTAGAACTCGACGAACTTCTTCACTTCCGGCTTCTCCAACGCCTTGACTTTGACGTAGATGAAGATCGGCCGCGCCAGCGGCTGGTAGCTGCCGTCGAGCACGGTGCCTTCGCTCGGCAGGACACCGGGCTTGCCTTCCTTCTCCACGATCGGCAGGGCCTTGAGCTTGGCCGTGTTCTCCGCGTAATAGGCATAACCGAAGTAGCCCATCGCATTGACGTCGCCTGCGACGCCCTGCACCAGCACGTTGTCGTCCTCGGACGCGGTGTAGTCGCCGCGGCTGGACTTGGCCTTGCCCACAATGGCTTCGGTGAAGTAGTCGAAGGTGCCGGAATCCGATCCGGCGCCGTACAGTTTGATCGGCTGGTCCGGCCAGGCGGGGTTGACCTGGGTCCAGCGCGTCACCTTGCCCTGGGAGGCGGGCTCCCAGACCTTCTTGAGTTCGGCCACCGTCGCCTGCTTGAGCCAGGTGTTCCTGGGATTGATCACGACCGTCAGCGCGTCAAAGGCCACAGGCAGTTCGTAATACTCGACGCCCGCCTTCTTGCAGTCGTCCATTTCGGACTTCAGGATCGGACGCGATGCATTCTGGACATCCGTCTCGTCGCGGCAGAACTTCTTGAAGCCGCCGCCTGTGCCGGAAACACCCACGGTGACCTTGATGCCCTTGTTGGCCTTCTGGAAATCCTCGGCCACACCTTCGGTGATCGGGAAGACGGTGCTGGATCCGTCGACCTTGACGACCTGCTGCGCCAGGCTGGTCAAGGGGGCCGCAGCCAGGAGCGCCAGGGCGCAGGTCGCAAGAAGTGGTTGCATCGATAAGTTTTTCATCAGTTTTCCTCGGTGGACAGGTTAAGGACAAGGTGTCAACGCGTTGACTTTATGTGGCCTGCGTGACTGTTTCATGACAATCGCCGCGGATCGCCCGGCAATTTGATTCGCCGGGATTGTCGCTGTGCATCCTGTCCGAGCGATCGGGAAGTTGGGATACACGGCCGGCACCCCACGCTCGTGGACGCCTTGTGCCCGCCAGCCGGATCCTCGAAACCGCGGCAGCAGTGTTCCGAACGCCTGATCGTCGGCCGTGTGGTGCAGGGCGATGTCAACCATCCGATGAGATGGCCAACAAAGCTACGATCGCGATCGCGATCCAGTAGTGGATTGACTCGAACGCCACGGGCAGTTCCCCCAGCGTCAAACCCATCAGTACCGCAATCGTGCTGACCGGCAATGCCAGGCCACCTACCGAAATGAGGAGCGACAAGTGACTCCCGCGTTGCTCGCGCAGGTCATGGTTGCCCCCACCACGCTCCAGCCCCGGGCCCGCAGTCCGCATGGGCTTGTAGCCAGGCTCCGCACCGGCGGGCTCACGGCCTTGCCTGATGGTGCTTGGTGGCAGTACATTTTCGTGACGCAATGGCATTGGGCAAGACAGGTCGCGAATGCGCCGTAGCGTCACCCAAAAATGTGACATCTTGATGACATTGCATTGCACCGCGACGTCACGTCAACGGGGCGGCCCCTCGATCAGTGCGTGACGAGGCCGGCAGTGTTCACGGTCGGCCGATCGACGCGCCCGCGGTCAAGGCTTCCCCGGAACGCGACCGGGCTTACGGCTGGGCAGAACACCCTGCGGTACGACAATGCCTTTGAGCGCCGCCTGCGCAAGTCTGAAGAACACATCCGTGTTGTCGATCAGGCCGGTAAAGGAAAAAGCGCCCGGACCATAAGCGGACAGTGGTACATCGCTGGCCGTGTGCACGGCACTGTCTCCAGGCACCTGGCCGGTCACAAGAAAATTTCCCGCCGCATCACGGGCAAACGCTCCCGCCGGGTAGGCGGACAAGGGCGCGGTTTTGACGAATGGTTGCTGGCTGTCCTGCAATGGGCGCTCGTTGGTGCGCCAGTCTTCGAATCGATCGGCGTTGGCGCCGTAGCCCACCAACAGCCGATGATCGATGTCGGTGGTTCCCGGGTAGCCGTCGACGCTGGTACGGTACTTTGGAAACCCGGCCTGCTCGTAGACACCTACCACCTTGTCGCGCAAACTAGCCGCGCCGCCCTCGCGCACCAGTTCCTGCAACCGCGTATCGCCAACCCTCGACCCACCGATCAAGGCCACACCAGAGCACTCGTGGTCGGCCGTGACGATGACCAGGGTGTCGCCGCGCCGGCGGGCGAAATCCTGCACCACCTTGACCGCCCGGTCGAACTCGATCGTGTCGAGCATCCAGCGTTCGGTGTCCATGGCGTGCGCCTGCTTGTCGATCGAGGCCCCTTCGACCATCAGCACAAAGCCGTTTTTCTGGCGCTCCAGCACAACCAGGGCCTTGGCGGTCATCTCGTCGAGCATGGGCTGGTCCGGGAAACCGTAGTCGTCCACCACGCGGCCATTGACACCACCTTGTTTGCCGCGGCGGCCGTCGATCTTGTCCAATGCCACGTTCATGTTGGAATGGGCGAACAGGCCCAACAGACGGTCGGTCTTGCCCAGGTCCAGCGCATCCAGACCGGCCTTGTCGGGCGCGTACCGGAAGCCGGCGGATTGGAAATCAGCCAGCAGGTCCCGGTCCTTGTCCAGTCTTCCTGGCGCCGCGCCCCAGCGCTTGACAATGTCAGCTGTGTGCGCCTCGATCGCTGGAAATGCGTAGTCCGTGCGGGCCCCGCGCGCAGAGCCGGGCACGGTCGAGGGCAGGAACCATTTGCGCCCGCCGCCCATGAGCACCGCGAGGCCGGTCAAGCCCCGGTCATCGAGATACTGGTCGACGATGCCGGTGCCCGCGCCCCGGCTGCTGGTATGCACGGCATTGCCGGCCGGCGTGGCGTCGAACACGTCCGAGGTTGTCACCAGGCCCAGGGCCTTGCCCTGGGTGCGGTGCAGGTATTCACTGAGGTATTCGATGCGCGGATTGTCGAACGGCTCCACCGTATCGTCCGGAAACACGCCCTCTTCGTTGTTGTTGTTCTTGTTGCCGGAAACATAGGCCGTCATCCCCGGCGCCGAATCGGTCACGATGGAATTGAGCGATGCGGTCTTCACCATGCCGGTGACAGGAAAACTGTCCATGGCCAGCGGTGTGATGACCTTGCCCTGCGCATAACCGCCAGCGACGATGCGTGCCGCCGTGCGTTGCGCCGCGCCCATGCCGTCACCCAGCAGGATAACGATGTTCTTCACCCTGCGCCCGCCGTTCATGAGTGCGACGACTTCGAAGTTCCCGCTGGCAGTCACCGACTGTCCGTCACTTTGCGTCGCAGCCACGCCGAAGGTGTGCAAGCCGGGTTTCGCCACCGTGACAGCCCGCAGCGTGGCGATGCTGGCGTTCTTTGGCACGTTCGGCAGGCAGCCGCTGGCGCAGTCTCGCATGGCCACGGGCAAATCCACTGGCTTGCCATCCAGCACAAAGCGGGCACTGGCGATTGTCTTTGCAGGATCGTCCGGAAGCAAGGTGGCCTGCAGGTCAAACCGCTGGCCGGGAAGGAACCGCGCGATGACCGGCGCAGCCTCGCCAGTGGCAAACAACTGGCTCGGCGGCGTCAGGCGGCTGACCGAAGGCGATGCCTGCGCGCGGGCGGACACTAGCAGCGAGGCGGTGCAGATGCCGAGCGCAACCAGCGCTTTGGCACGGATGTCGGTGGATCGTTTCATGGTTGCTGGTTTCAGGTGGTTGACGTGATTGAATTGATTGAACAGGGTCCAGCGTGGTGGCGAGATCAGTGCTGCCGCAACTGCCGGTGGCGCAACACCGCCAGTTCCAGTTCGGACATGCCGCGCGTGGCGTCGGCATCCAGTTGCAGTCGCACCCAGGACACACGGCCGTCCGACTCTTCGTGCCGGCCCACGGCCAATACGCCGCTGACCGCCACCAGCCCGCGTACGTAGGGGACCACCCAGTCGTTCTGGCTCGGGTCCAGGTATACCGCCACCGTCGCCGGCGGCAGGTCGTCGGCCTCGCCGTCGGCGTGCTGGTTCATCTGCACGGGGCGCGGGGTCAGCAGGAATCGACCCGCCGCAGGGCTTTCCTGCAACACCATGTAGCCCACCAGCCGGATTGGCGCGCCGTCGGACTTGCGCAGGGTGTCGCTGATTTCGAGACCCGCAGGGCCCACCGGGGCGCGGAAGAAGTCACTGAAGCGCAGCTCCGGGGCGGTGCGGGAGGAACTCGGCGAGGGCACTTGCGCATGCGATGCACCCAGGCACAGGGCTGCGGCAGTCGCGAGGGCAATCCGAAATGGCGTCTTGAATGAACTTCTCGATCCGTCCCAGCTTGGTGTACGGGTTGCAGTCTTCACGGGATCTCCCAGCCAAGGCGTGGCCACCATCGGCTGCGCCAGCGCCACAGCTTATGCGCGCACCGTGACTTTTTGGTGACAGACGCCCGCGGACGCCACCGCGCCCCGCAGTCCCTGCCTCCGGCATTTGCCTCCGATCTGCAAGGTGTCTGTCATCCGGCTGACATGTGGGCAGCATAGGCTGGGCCGCGCCCTAACCGCCCACCACCACGCCGAGGTCATCCATGCTCTTTCGATCCGTATCTCCCTTTCTGCTGGCCTTTAGCCTTGCCGCATGTGCCGCGGTCAGTCCCACAGACTCCCGGCGATTCTCGTTCGGACTCTGGGGCGACATGCCCTACAAGAAGGCAGGCGACGAACCAAGACTGCCAGCGGCACTCGACAGCATCAACCAGTCGGACATCGCGTTCTCAATCTATGACGGCGACATCATGGACGGCAGTTCCCACTGCACCGACAACGTCTACACCGATGCGCTGAAGATGTTCAGCTCGATGGTCAAGCCGGTCGTGTATATCCCTGGCGACAACGAATGGACCGACTGCCATCGCCTCAACAACGGCGGCATGAACCCGCTGGAGCGGCTTGCACATATCCGCAAGGTCATGTTCCCCACCCCGAACAGCCTTGGCCAGACCCAGATGCCGCTGGTGCACCAGGGCGAACCTGGCCAGGCATTCGTCGAGAACATCCGCTTTGTGCGCGGCGATGTGGTGTTCGTGGGCCTCAATGTTCCCGGCAGCAACAACAACCTGGTGCTCAACGCCAAGGAATGCTCGGATAAAAGCGTGCGCAAGGCCGCGCAATGCGATGCCGGCAACGCCGAATACCTGGAACGCGATGCGGCCAACATCGAATGGCTGGCCACCTCGTTCGCACAGGCGAAGGCGAACAACGCCCGCGCCCTGGTGCTGGTGTTCCAGGGTGACCCGGGCTTTGACCTGCCGGAGACTGAAGACCAGGATGAGAGCACTTCGCCGTCGGTGCTCGGCTACCGAAATTTGATTAAAGCGATCGTCGAACAAACCGAGAAGTTCAAGGGCCAGGTGTTGCTGGTGCACGGGGACACCCATTTCTTCAAGGTCGACAAGCCCTTGTACAGCCCAACCAGGCTGCTGCCCAACCTGACGCGGCTGCAAACCTTCGGCAGTCCGTCACTGCACTGGGTGCGGGTGACGGTGGACACCAGCTCCGAGAATGTGTTCACCATCCACCCCGTGATCGTGCGACAGCCCTGACGAGCCGCGATCGACCCGCCGCCTGTTAGCGGCACCGCCGCGATGCACAGCGACCCGGAATCAGTGTGGCGCCGTTCCAGCCGGTCGTCTGGCGGCCTCAGCGGCGCTTTGGCATGCGGTGCAGATAACCGTTGAACTCGACCGCATTCATGAAATGGCTGGCGTCGGACTCGAGTTGCAGACGCACCCACGACACCCGACCGTCGCGCTCTTCGTTGCGGCCGACGTCCAAACGGCCGCTGACGGCCAACAGGTCGTGCGTGTGCCGCAGCGCCAGATCGTTCTGGCCAGGATGCAGGTAGACCACCACGGTTGCCGCAGGCAGAGCATCTGGATCGCTGTCTGCGTTTTCACCCACCCGCACCGGCCGGGGTGCCAACATGAAGCGACCGTGCAGCGGGCATTCGCATTGCACCATGTATCCGAATAGCCGCACCAGCCCGCCATCGGCCCGGCGCAGCGCGTCGCTGACCTCCAGCCCGGTTGCGCCGACCGGCGAACGAAAGAACTCGCGGAAGCGCAGTTCGGTCACGTTTCGGGTCACCGCGGCAGTCGCTGCCGGCGGCTGGGCTGCGCCCATCCAGAACGCTGCCGTGGTTGCCAGCAGAAGACGCAGCGGCGTTGTCAGGCCGGATTGGCAATTGGCCTCGAGGGGAAGGCTGGACCGCATGTTCATGCTGTGCAATCAGGTTGGTTGACAGGACTGGCAGAAGACAAGAAGAGAGCTTGCGCAGCGACTGTGACGCGGCCATGACGCGCGCGTCCGGGCAGGCAACCCGCACCCCCGGCCCACAGACTGCGGGCGGGACCGGCCGCTGGCAGTGCCGTGTGTCAGTACGACGGGCAGCACCGTTGGAGGTTCGGCCTGGCCTGATTTCCTGCCCTCCGCCGCCCTGCCGTCGCCACCACAAGAGTGCAGCCGGTGATCGTGCAGCGCGAACCAATCGACATCCCGGCGCATCAGCCACAGGCTGGTGCATCAATCGCGTTTCCCGCGAAAAGCCAGCCAGCCAGCGACGCCGGTGAACGTTGCAACGATCGTGACCACGATCCAGAACCCGTCTTCGTTCCGGGCCAGTGGCACGCCGCCGACGTTCATGCCGAACAGGCCGGCCAGGATGTTGATCGGCAGCGCCAGCACCGCTACTATTGTCAGCACGAACAGGCTGCGGTTGTTCTCCTCGGCGACGCGCCCTGCGACGTCTTCCTGCAGCAGCTTGATGCGCTCCTGCAACGCGGCCATGTCGCGCAGCGCGACATTGAACTCCTCGGTCGATTGGCGCAGGTCCTGCAGGTTCTCCTCGCCGATCCATGCCGGCGGCTTTTGCAACAGCCGGAACAACGCCGCCGGCTCGGGCGCAAGCAGGCGCTGCAGTCGAACCAGCAACCGGCGCAGCGATCCCAGGTCGGCGCGGCGCTTTTCCAGGCGCCCTGAAAGCAGATGGTCTTCCGTGTCGTCGATTCGCGCCGTGGTTGCGCGCACGATGTTGGCCAGCACATCGCCCTGGTCGTGCACCAGGTGAATCACCAGCTCAACCGTGTAGCGCAGCATGACGCCACGATTCACCGCCCCGCGCAGGCGGTCGATGGAGCGCAGAGGCTGCAGTCTGGCAATGACCATCAATCGCGGGCCCACTGCGAGCCACAGCGTCGAGATGTCGTTGGGATCGACGGCGAAGTCATAGTGAACGTCATTGACAACCGCCACCAGCATCTCGTCATCGAGCTCCACCCGGGTCGAGCGCGAGCCGTCGCGCAGCGCCTCATGGAACAACCCGGACAGTGCGACATTCACGCGCAGCCATTTTTCGGTTGCCGCATGCGCCAGGTTGAAATGCAGCCAAACGAAGCCGGCCGAGTCAGCTGTGCCAGCCAGCCAATCGATCGCCTCGCCGGCACCGACGGACAGGCCACGTCCGTCAGGTCCAAATCGAAAGCCGCAGATCAATCCCGAGGCATCGGCACCATAGTTCGAGATGGCGGGAGTTGTCATGACGAAGCATCCGGATCAAACCTTTCATGGTCGCGGCCGTGCAAGTCAGCTTGATGACCGATCCGGACCCGGCCGGGGTAGCCGCATCAACGGGCTGCCCATGCGCACGCGCGTTCCGGTGCCCAACCCGTCGCACAGCGTGAAGCCCCTGGGACCCAGAACGATGATCGTCGACCCATGCTCGAACCAGCCCAGTTCCTGTCCCTTGACGACCTGTGCGTCGCAGTCGATGCGGTTCGGGCCGCGGTAGCGCAGGTGCAACAGGACGTTGACACAATGCAGCCGGATACTGGCCACGAGGATCGCCGCAACCGGCACCATTGCGATCGTCTGTCCGCCCCGTGCCAGGCGCGCGAAAAGTGCTGCGCGCTCGTTCCTGCAGAACAGGCGCTCCACCCGCTTGAGTGCGATCGGATTCACGTTCCAGGTGTCTCCGCTGATGTAGTGGACCCGCTGGATCGTCATGTCATGGGGTGCATGGAACCGGTGGTACATCGCCGATGTCAGGCGCAGCGTCACATAACAACCGTCGGCGAAGGCCGCGGCATCCGCCGCCGAGCCCCGCAGATCGGCGAGCGCATAGGGCATTCCCTTGGCCTGAAACACGCCGCCGTCGGTGACCCGGCCACACTCGCCGACGATGCCATCACTGGGGCTGGCCAGAATGTCTGGCGCGCCTTCAATCACCCGCGCCCCCGGGCGCAACTGCCGCGTGAAGCAGTCATGCAGGCTGGCGAACCGGGTCAGCACGGCATCGCAGAGGTCCAGGTCGGTGAACAGTTTCCACACCGCGATCGATGCGCGCGCAAGCAACGGCTGGCGCAGCTTGCTGAACCATCCCATGGCTTGCGTCAGCAGGTTGCGCGGAATGCGGTTGGTGAGCAGGAAATTGAGGTCCTCGTTCTGCAGGGTCTGTCGAAGGGATCGTTGGAAATTCATCAAGGCGTCACGCTGGGGTAATAAAAAAAGGGCCTGCAAACAGGAGCACGCGATGATCCAGGCCGATCCGGAATTGACCGTACTTGCCGCTTCCGTGGCAGCTGCGCTGGTCTGGGCTTTTGCACCGGCAAGACGCAGGCTGGCGCTGTCGATGGCCAAACATCCGTCGCTGACCGGCCATGTCCGGTGGGCCAAGAGAGTCTCGTCGTGGATACCGGGTTACGACTATGACGAGCGCGAGTTCTTCACCTCGGACGGTGCACCCGGGGACGTCGTGGCGCGGCGCATGTCCGGATTTCGGACCCTCGCCAAGGCCTACAAGGAACGCTTTGCCGTGACCGCCCGCATGACAGCGCAGGCCCGCACCACCTTGTCGGATCTGCAGTTCACTGGCGCCTACCGGGTGCCCTTCCAGTACAGCAATTTCCTGCGCCAGCACCTGACGGTCGGTGCATTCGTGGAGGCCTCCGAGGGTGTGATGCTGCAGGACCTGGACGGCAACCGCCTGTTCGACCTGGCCGGGTCCTATGGCGTCAACCTGTTTGGCTACGACTTCTACAAGTCCTGCATCGCCGAAGGCGCGCAACGCGTGGCGGCGCTCGGCCCGGTGCTCGGCGCCTACCATCCTTGCGTGCTGTACAACCTGGAGCGGCTGCGCGATATCTCCGGCCTGGACGAAGTGTCGTTTCACATGTCGGGCACCGAAGCCGTGATGCAGGCCGTGCGGCTGGCGCGCTACCATACGCGCCGCACGCACATCGTGCGCTTCTGTGGTGCCTACCACGGCTGGTGGGACGAAGTGCAACCAGGGCCCGGCAATCCGATGCCGGCAAACGCCACCTACACCCTGCGCGACATGCACGCACGCAGCCTGCATGTCTTGCGAACCCGGCGCGACATCGCCTGCGTGCTGGTGAATCCGCTGCAGGCCCTGCACCCGAATGCGGGCGCGCCCGGCGACTCGGCGCTGGTCGACAGCAGCCGGCGCGCCGGCTTCGAGCGCCAGGCCTATACCGACTGGCTGCACCAGTTGCGCCAGGTGTGCACCGAGCGCGGCATTGTGCTGATCTTCGATGAAGTTTTTCTGGGGTTCCGGCTGGCGCCAGGCGGCGCCCAGGAATACTTCGGAGTGCGTGCGGACATGGTCACCTACGGCAAGACCCTCGGTGGCGGGCTGCCGGTGGGCGTGATCTGCGGGCGCGCCGACCTGATGAAGCGCTTTCGGCCCGAGCGACCGGCCGACCTGTGCTTCGCGCGCGGCACCTTCAACGCCCATCCCTA